>NZ_JBGSXF010000001.1:0-18047 GCF_041751555.1 Persicitalea sp.
ATGTCGAGCATCCGGGTAGCGTTTTCAGGCACGGGTACGTTGCGAGCGAATTCTTTTGCTTCGGAAATGGCCCCAGCCCACATACCGCGCTGGTAGAGATCCCAATCGTTGGCTTGCAAAGATTCGTGATACTGCAAACCTCGTCCCGTTTTCAGGTAATCACCCATTTTTTCCAGCCATGGCCACACGATGCGGTTGTTGTAAATGGCCAGGTCGCGCACCGAGTAAGGGCTGTCGGCCAGTACCCACTTGCTGGTAATGCGCGTCAGACGGTACTCGCCTTTCTTAAATTTTAGATAGTTCACCGAAGTCAGGACGCCCAGCAGCTGCGTCGTGGCGCGGACGTCGAAACTACAAGCCTTGGCAATGGTATCAGCGGTGGTGTGGCCATTTTGAATTGCCTCAAAAACGCCGCCATCCACCGCCTCCAGCACAGCACGACTGATGACGGGCAGCACCTGCGCGTGAAGCAGCGGCATCGGCACCAGGTTGAGTCTTAGGGCCAGCCATTCTTTCAGGGAGTCAGGAAATACGCGTAGCTGCATCAGCCGGCCCAGTTTTCACGATCCAGGCTACGGTACTGGATGGCTTCGGCAAGGTGTTCGATCTTAATGTCGTCGCTGCCGGCCAAGTCGGCGATGGTACGCGACACTTTCAGTATTCGGTCGTAGGCGCGGGCCGAGAGGCCGAGGCGCTCCATTGCGGTGCGAAGCAGGGCGCGGCCCGCATCGCCGATTTCGCAGATTTCCTTCACCATTTCGGGTGGCATCATGGCGTTGGAGTAGATTTCGGGACGATCCTTGAAACGCTCTGTCTGGCGCTCGCGGGCCTTGATGACGCGTTCCCGGATTTCGTCGCTGCCCTCGGACTTGCGGGTAGAAGCGATTTGGTCAAACGACACGGGCGTCACCTCCACGTGCAGGTCGATGCGGTCGAGCAGCGGGCCGCTGATTTTGTTGAGGTACTTCTGCACTACGCCCGGCCCACAGACGCACTCTTTTTCGGGGTGGTTGTAGTAGCCGCACGGGCAGGGATTCATGCTGGCGATAAGCATGAAGTTGGACGGAAACTCCACGGCCATGCGGGCGCGGGAAATACTCACCTTGCGCTCTTCCAGCGGCTGGCGCATCACTTCCAGCACCGTGCGTTTGAATTCGGGTAGTTCGTCCAGAAAAAGTACCCCATTGTGCGCCAGCGAAATCTCGCCCGGCTGCGGAAAACTACCACCACCGACCAGCGCCGCGTCGCTGATGGAGTGGTGCGGCGAGCGGAATGGCCGCCGCGAAATCAGTGTCGAGCGCGACCCGAGTTTACCAGCTACGGAATGGATTTTGGTAGTTTCCAGGGCTTCCTGCAACGACAGCGGTGGTAAAATGGACGGCAACCGCTTGGCCAGCATAGTTTTGCCCGCGCCGGGTGGCCCGATCATGATGGCGTTGTGGCCGCCCGCCGCCGTGATTTCCAGGGCGCGTTTGATGTTTTCCTGTCCTTGCACGTGCGAGAAATCAGCCTCGTAATCGTTGACGGTGTTGGCAAAAATATCGCGGGTGTCGATGACCAGCGGCTCGATCTCGCGCCTGCCCTCGAAGAATTCCACGGCTTCCATCATGGTTTCCACGCCGATCACATCCAGATTATTCACAATGGCGGCTTCGGGAGCGTTTTCGGTAGGCAGCACGATGCCCTTCATGCCCTGCTTGCGGGCTTCGATGGCGATGGGCAGTACGCCTTTGATGGGCCGCAACTGGCCGTCGAGCGATAGCTCGCCCATAATCACGTAGTCTTCCAGGCTACGCTCGCACTTGATTTGCTCGGAGGTTTCCAGCACACAGAGGGCGATGGGCAGGTCGTAGGAAGAACCCTCTTTCTTGACATCAGCGGGGGCGAGATTGACGACGATTTTCTGGCGCGGCATCCGGTAGCCACCGTGCTTCAGCGATGCTTCCACGCGCTGCTGGCTTTCCTTCACGGCGCTGTCGGGTAGTCCCACCATGAAAAAGTGCAACCCCTGGCTTACCGCGACCTCGATAGTGATCATCGAAGCGTTGACGCCATAGACCGCGCCGCCGAAGGTTTTGGAAAGCATAGGGTGGGGATTTTTGGTTGACAAGGGTAGTTGCAAAAATAGAATAATTTGGACTCGAATCAACGACTTTAAAGGTAGAGGCTGCTAATGCCCGCCCCGAAAAGATCGGCTGAGTACCTGGGTTTTTTCTAAACATCTGGTAATGGCTGGCTCATTTTTTTAACAATCGTGCGTTTGAATTCCGTACGTTCAGTATCCTGGTACTGAAAATGAAAACCAAGATTGTTCTATCGAACAGTTTGAAAGGGTTTAGGGTTAAGAAATTTTCAAAAAAATACAAGATGAAGTTACGATTTCTGGGATATGCTATCCAATCACTCCTTGCCTTTACCCTCACTTCCTGCGAAATCTTCGGCCCCGGCCAGGGACTTTTCACTTCCCCCTCGCCGCACGAGCAGTACGCGCGGTCATTGAAAGCCGCCAATCTGGATCAGACCGCCCTGGGTACGCTGTGGATAGCGGCTTCCGAGCGTTCCTTGCGCGATTCCCTGCTTATTACGCTACCCTACCGCGAGAGCGGCTACTTCCCGGCGCAGTCGCCACTGGCGGTGGGGTATCGGGTGCAGGCCGAGCGCGGCGATGTACTTTCGATCGCCGTATCGGTGCAGGGACGCACGGGTGGCGACACGACGGGCCGTAGCAAGACTAAGGTTTTCGTAGATATTTTTGAACTGGACGAGAAGCAAAAACCCTCACGGGTACTTTCGGCGAGAGCCGATACGACGGGTCTGCGCTGGGAAGTCAAGCGCAGCCGGACGCACCTGATTCGCATTCAGCCCGAGTTGCTGCGGAGTGGCCGCTACACGCTGTCCGTCACGCGCGACCCGCTGCTGGCGTTTCCGGTCGAGGGTCGTAATAGCAAACAGATCAGTAGTTTCTGGGGTGCCAACCGCGACGGCGGGCGGCGCAGTCACGAGGGCGTGGATATTTTTGCGCCGCGCGGTACGCCCGCTTTGGCGGCCATCGACGGTTTCGTATCGCGGGTGGGCACCAATAGCCTGGGCGGCAACGTCGTGTTCCTGTCCGATCAGTCACACGGTATAAACTTGTACTACGCGCACCTCGACAGCTTCAACGTGGTCACGGGAAAGCGGGTGAAACTGGGCGACACGCTGGGCTTTGTGGGCAACACGGGCAACGCCCGCACCACCGGGCCCCACCTGCATTTCGGAATTTACCAGTCGGGTGGGCGCGGGGCGACGGACCCGCTCCCCTTCATCCGCACGGGACTGGGCGAGCCGAAGCAGAAGCTTCCCGACGCCGACAAACTTGGCGACACCGCGCGCGTCGTCACGAATACACGCCTGCGCCTTACTCCAACTAACACGGCTGAAACCGTGGAATCGCTGGAACGGAATCAGATTGTTCGTGTGCTGGGCGGCTCCGGCGGCTGGCTGCGGGTCAGGACGCCCCACGAAACTGAAGGCTACCTACCCGCCTCGGCGGTGCGGGACATCGGCGCATCCGTGGGTAAAGCGCGACTCGCCGCCGCTACGCCAATTTATGACGAAGCCTATCCCGACGCCGCCGTTTACGAAGTACTGATCGAATCCGCCACGCTCACCGTGCTGGGCAGCAGCGGCAATTTTGAACTAGTTGAATTGGATAAAGCCAAATCAAAAGGCTGGGTTAGGAAGGAATGAGTAATTTCGCGGCCTAATCACTAAGATAAAGACCGCTCAGTGTCGAATGGGCACTGTCCACTGTCAATTGTCAACTATCCACCGAATGAACATTTACTGGTTTCGCAACGACCTGCGCCTGCACGACAACGAAGGGTTTTTAAAAGCCACCCAAAAAGCCGATGAAGTACTTCCCGTCTTTGTTTTCGATCCAAGGTTGTTTGAGAAAACGCCAATGGGCTTTCACAAGACGGGAATCTATCGCACTCGCTTCCTGCTGGAAAGCGTGGCTGACCTGCGGGCATCGCTGCGCGAGAAAGGCGGCGATTTACTGATAAGAATCGGCGAACCGGAGCGCGTTCTGGCCGAACTGGCCCAGCATTACGACGCGGAAGAACTACACCTAAGCAAAGAAATTGCTCAGGAAGAAACTGACGTGGAATCTTCGTTGAGCAAAAGACTGAAGCAGTTGAACGTGGATATGATTTTTACGTGGATGTCAACGCTGTACCACGTGCGCGACTTGCCCCTTGCCATCAATCGGCTACCGGAGGTTTTTACGGATTTTAGGAAAAATGTAGAGAAAAACGCCGCCGTGCGCCCCACTGCGAATCAACCCGAATCCGTAGACTCACCCGCCGACTGCGAAGCCGGAGAAATGCCTACGCTCGCAGATCTGGGTTTCACCGAAGCGGAAATAACGCCGCCCGATCCGCGTGGCGTGCTGGACTACCAGGGCGGTGAAACGGCGGGCTTGCAGCGACTGCAGAAGTATTTGTGGGAAAGCGACCACATCGCGACCTACAAGGAAACCCGCAACGGACTGCTGGGAGCCGACTACTCTTCCAAATTCTCGGCCTGGCTGTCGCTGGGTTGCCTGTCGCCCCGGCGGGTTCATGAAGAAGTGAAACGTTACGAAACCGAACGCACGGCCAATAACTCCACCTACTGGCTGATTTTTGAATTGCTTTGGCGCGACTTTTTCCACTTCGTAATGCTGCGCTGGGGAACGCGACTCTTCAAGCCCTCCGGCCTGAAACTCGACAAGGACAAGCGCTGGCGGCACGACCGTGACCTGTTTGAGAAATGGCAGACGGGCCAAACGGGCGTTCCCTTTGTGGATGCCAATATGCGCGAAATCGCGGCGACGGGCTTTATGTCCAACCGCGGGCGGCAGAACGTCGCCAGCTTTCTGGCCCACGACCTGGGCCTCGACTGGACCTGGGGCGCAGCCTGGTTCGAGAGTCTGCTCATCGACTACGACGTGTGCAGCAACTGGGGCAACTGGAACTACGTGGCGGGCGTCGGCAATGACCCGCGCCAGGATCGCTACTTCAACCAATACTCCCAGGCCACGCGCTACGACCCCGAGGGTAGTTACGTAAAGTACTGGCTGCCCGAACTGGCCAAAGTACCTACCGACAAAATCCACCGGGTCTGGCAGTTGTCACCCGCCGAGCAGCAGGAGTACGGGGTAGTTTTGGGAGAGGATTACCCGCTGCCGATTGTGGAAGGGGACAAGTGGCTAAAATAAGTGAAAAAGACAAACGTATCTTTTTGCTCTTCCAAAAATCTGATTATCAAATACAACCAGTCATGCTCCTCGTAGAAATCTCCTAAATTGTTCTCTTCAATTTTCCAACCCCATCGCCTCGCGATAAGACGGATCTTGGAGCAATACATTGGCTACGAACTTTTCACCTTTAGCAGAGAAATGCCCATCGCAGGAAATGTAAAGGGTGGACCACTCTGCCGGATTCATCTTGTGAACGATGGGCAACAAGTTGATATACGCTGCTCCGTACTTTTGACAAAGGGCCTGAATTTGCGGCGATAAATCATCTTCGGGTAGCTTATCGTAAGCGTGTACATCGGACAAGACGGGCATCCCCAGCAAGATTGTTTTTTTTCCCTGAGCAACCTTCAGCAGCTCTTCCAGCGAATAGCCGAATGCGAACCAACGCTCCTCGAAGAATTCCCTGGCGAAGCTGTTCGCTAGTTCGGAATTGCGACTTGCGGATTTACCTGCCCAGTTCATAGCACAGGCGTAAACGTAAGAATTCAACTTGAGCTCGGCCACCATTTTTTTGCCCCACTGCATGGAGCGATACACCGAATCTACTGATTGCTGTGTATTAGTAGGCTGTCGTATATTGGCTGGAGCAGCGACCGACTGATTGATATCCGTAATCGAGTATTTGAGATTTACATCCGGGAAATCTCTTTCCCAGTAGGGGCGATAAATCGGGTAATGCAGCAGCCCCATTTTTGCCGATTCCGAGTAGTCCTCAAAGTCATTGGCCGGAAGCAACGAGACAATGACCACATCGTGTTCAAACTGCCGGGCCAGGTGCTCATAAGTCAGGAAATAGTTGATCGGGCTAGTGCCATTGATTCCAAAATTAAGGTGTTCACGACCCGTTTTGGTTTCCAGCAGATTGGAATAGCGCAAAGGCGCATCCACCATATAGCCCTCCATAAAAGAGTCACCCAGTAATATGGCCCGCTTGTTGGAACCAGGATTGGCAAGCTGCCGCTCGGCGTCGCGCATGCCGTAAGAGTTACTGGTCAGCAAAACACTGTCGCCGTTGCAAATAGGCACTCGAATCGAACTATTGGGTAAGCGCCAGCGGCCAAATTCGGAGCTGATATCCGCCCAAAATGGCTCCTTGTGGGAAACCCAATTCTCGTTTAGCTTGACCCGTGAGTGAAAAGGTGGCGGCGCATCGGTAATCCCCAAACTGATCAGGCCAAAACAAACGAGTTCGGCCATAACCCAAAAGAACAACAACCCGCACAGTGAAGCTGAGAGATTGGCCAGCCAATTATACTTTGAACGTGTACCCAGGGTAGCTAATGCCAGCAGCCCTGCGCCCACCAGCAGGTAGTTGAGCAGCGTATTCAAATTGATGCCGCCCAGTATTGCATCATCGTTGGCAAACAGCTTATCATACAGACGAAGCAAACCCCAAATCACGATCAGACCGCCCATCAGGGCGGCCCAAAACTTCAACACGTTTTTCATCTATGGGTGGACACAATTAGTAAATAAATCACATTCCGGCATCAAGGCCAGAACGTTCCTAGGGACATTTTATTTTTTACGGAGGGTAAGGGTAAGTCGTTTAGGGCATTTTTTGTTAAAAAGACCATCGCCGCCCGGAATGAAAATAAAATAACTTACTTTTTCACCCTTCCAACTATTAAGGGGAATAGTGCATCTATGTACTATTCCTTTTATTTTTACTGGCGATAATCTCTCAACCTCACCACCATGCGACACCTGCTACCCGCTCTCTGCTTTTTCGTGGCCGTTTTCAGCCTCCAGCCCGCCCAGGCCCAGTTTACTGTCAGTGGCCCCAAAACGATCTGCACGGGTAGTTCGGCTACCCTTACTGCCGCCAACTGCGGCGGTACGCTCAAATGGTCTACGGGTGAAACCACGGCCAGCATTTCGGTCAGCCCCGCCGTGACGACGACCTACTATGTCACCTGTACCGTGGGAAGTAACAAAACTACGGGTAGTTTGTCGCCCATCGTTGTGCCGGGGCTACAACTAAATTCCAATGTCGGCACTTGCCTCACCGACCAAGCCACGCTCAGTGTTCCCGGCGTGCCCATCGGCAGCAACTTGCGCTGGGAGAGAGACGGGGTACTTATCCCCGGCGCGGGCAGCAACAACTATACTGCCACGCAGCCGGGTGTTTACACCGTCAAGTCCGACATCCCGACTTCCGCCTGGACCTGGCAGAACCTGCTGCCCGACGGGGAAGACTTCAACGATATTTTTTTTGCGACCGATTTTATAGGGGTAGCCGTGGGAAATTATGGCAAGATTGTGAGGACGACGGACGGCGGGCAGACGTGGAACCGGGTGGCTTTTGCGGATAAGTTTGACCTTAGTTCGGTGCATTTTACAAGTCCTTCAACGGGTTGGCTGGCCAGCCGCACGAATGGGTTGTACAAGACAACGGACGGCGGACTTTCCTGGAACCGTTCCTATGCCATTCCGAGCGATCTGGGTCTTAGTAAAGTTTTTTTTACCAATAATGACAATGGGTGGCTATTGAGTCCGAACGCGGTATGGAAGACTACTAACGGGGGATACACCTGGACATTGGTCCATAACGTAAGCAGTGCCTATATAGAAGACATCTTCTTTGCTGATGCTTCAACCGGTTGGCTGAGCATCGGTTCCGAAATCAAAAAAACTACCGACGGCGGTAGTACCTGGAATACGGTGCTGACCGCCAGCGAGTACGGGTACTTTTACAAAGTATTTTTTTCAAGTGCATCAGAAGGATGGGCAGTAGGGCGGAGGGGACTGCACAAAACGACCAACGGGGGCAGTACCTGGACCGATTATAGCGGAGCCGTACCTTTCGGGCTCGAATTCCGGGATGTGTATTTCAGCGATAGCAATCATGGCACCGTAGTTTCTTCCGGTGGAATCTACCGCACGACCAACGGGGGTAGTTCCTGGAACCTTACCAACGCGCCGCCCATCGACCCACTGTCGGTGTTCATGCGATCCTCTGACAAAGCCTGGGCGGCGGGGCGCGGGGGAAGGTTACTGACCGGATACCAGACGGCCTCGTCTTACGACTGGAAAACTACCTTAGGATACGGAGCGAATTCCGGGGCAAGCGTCGTAAGCCAGCGCACAGCCCTCGACTTTGTCAATAACGAAATCGGCTGGGTAGGAAACGGAAATGATTTCATGCTGAAAACTACCAATGGCGGCAAGGTCTGGGAGAAAACTACCTTGAAGGATGTGTACGATGTCGATTTTATAGATGAGAACACGGGCTACGCAGTAGCAAAAGGCATATCCTCCTTTCCAGCCTCAATTTATAAAAGTACGGATGGGGGAAATACCTGGACGGCAAAGTACAATTTTGCCAATGGTACTTCTCCCAGAATACAATTCGTGAGTAGCTCAGTCGGGTGGGTCTTTAATGCTTCTGAGGAAATTTACCGCACCACCGACGGCGGCAATACCTGGACTGCGTCAGCCACAGGTATCTTTCTGGGAGATTTGTTCTTTGTCGATGCGCTCCACGGCTGGGTAAGCGGGGCCAATGGTCAGGCGGCCAGAACGACTGATGGCGGCATCACCTGGACCCCCATGAACGTAGGGACGAATTTTATTCAGACCCTTTATTTCAAAAACCAAAACGAAGGTTGGTCGTTGGGCCTTACGACCCGAAAAACTACCGATGGCGGAGTTACCTGGACGGCGAATCTGTCCGACGGAGTACCCCTCAAATTCAAGAGCATGGATTTCTCCGGTTCAGACTTCGGAATAGCACTGGGCTATGACCTAGAAAACAATGGCGGCTATCCTGTGTACAAAACTCTGAACGGTGGGTCGAGCTGGATTAAACAATCCATCCCTACTCATACCCAATTTACAGAAATAAGGCTCGCTGACCCTGCCAACGCCTGGATTAGCGATGGTAGAGGAGCCATCATGCACTACGCCGCGCCCACTATCACCTGCGCCGCCAGCGTCATACTCCGCCAGAATGTCCCCGGCCCCGTCGTTACATCCTCTACCCACAATGCCCTTTGTGAAGGCGAAAGTATCACCCTCACCGCCAGTGGCTGCCCCAGCGGCCTGAGCTGGTCGGATGGTAGTACGGGTAAGACGATTACCGTGACGCCCTATGCTTCCACGAGTTACACGGCTTTTTGCGATGCAGGCAATGGTTGTAAGGGCGCGACTTACACGGGCGTGGCGGTAATCCCGAAGATTCGGCTGGATACGGCTTCTTCGGTAAATTGTGGTCGGCCTGTGTTCACGGCTTCCAATTACTTTTACAATTCGGACATCCTCTGGAAAAACGACGGAACCTTAATCCAAAAAGGCAATACAAATGGCAATTTCACTCCGCCGGGCGCAGGAACCTACACCGCCGAGGTCGATGCCACCGGAGCCTGGGCGCCGCAGATGGGTGCTTTCACTAATACTTCATTGCATGATGTTACATTCACTTCTGCATCGGTAGGTTTTGTCGTTGGGAGCCTGGGGACCATCCTGAAAACCAGCGACGGCGGCATAAGCTGGAAAACCTTACCAAGCGGCACCAAAGATGACCTGAACAGAATTCATATGGTGAGTCCTGCCGTGGGGTGGGCGATTGGCTACGGCCCTCACACCTTCAAAACGACCGATGGGGGCAATACCTGGCTCAAACAGAAAAGTGCCGATGGGAATGGCCTGACGGATATTTCCTTTGCCGACGAAAATGTGGGCTGGGTCACCAGCCCGCTTGGTATCTATCGCACCGCCGATGGCGGAGCCACCTGGACCACGCAGCTTGTTGGCACAAACAGTTTTGTGGCGATTCACGCTATTTCTGCTACGACCGCCTGGGTCGTAGGCTATAATGGGCGGGTCAAGAAAACCACGGATGGAGGCAGCACCTGGGCCGACGTGGATGTCGGCTTCGGCTCGGGCCAAAAGCCTTCCCTCGGCGATGTCTTTTTCATCGATGCCAACCACGGCTGGATTACCGGAAGCGGGAAAACCCTGCTGCACACTGCCGACGGAGGCGCAAGCTGGGAAAGCCAAGACACTCAACCGGGTGACAACTACGCTTCCTACAATCAGGTGCAGTTCTTGGACAATGAACACGGCTGGATAAAAGTTAGCGATAATTATTTCCTCAGAACTGATGATGGCGGGCAGACCTGGTCGCGCTTCCCCAACCTATACGACATCGGCCTCGGAAGTGCTGAACGCTTTTACATGACCTCGGCTGCCGAAGGGGTTATGGTAGGTGGTGACTTGATTGCCCGCACCACCGACGGAGCCGCCACCTGGCATCGGGTGGGCGGTAGTTTGTCGGGATTTTATCTCTCAGACCTTCATTTTGTAAATAGTGAAAAGGGCTTTGCCATCGGGGCTGAGGGAGATTTACTCAGTACCGCCAATGGGGGCAAGAGCTGGAACGTCCGAAAACTGAATACCTTTAACAGCAACCCATCCAATAGTTTCGACCTCTTTTTCCTCGACGACACCTATGGCTGGATACTGGGAAGCAACCGGGCTTTGCTACGCACCACCGATGGCGGCACTACCTGGACATCCCAGCAGCTACCCATCACCGTGGCGATTTACCAGCTTTTCTTTGTCAGCCCCACCGTGGGTTGGGGCGTGGGATTTTCCGGCTTCATTTTCAAGACCACCGATGGCGGGCTTTCCTGGGTCAAGCAGACTTCCAATACCAACAGCAACTTGATGGGCTTATTTTTCCTGGACGCTAACCGGGGCTGGGTCGTGGGGGTCAACGGCAACGTCCTCGTCACCACCGACGGCGGGGCCAACTGGAACGCTCAGTCTTCCGGTATATACTCTCCCTTGCACTCAGTGTATTTCACCAGTCCCACCGAAGGTTGGGCGGTCGGCCCCAGCCCCAACAGCGCAATCCGTACCCGAGATGGCGGTGTTACTTGGGAAAAAACTCAAATCGACCCAAACCCCAACGACAGCAATTATTTCCAGATCCAGTTTGTGGATCAGAACAACGGGTTCGTTTCGGGGAGCCGATTCGTCTATACCACAAAAGACGGAGGCGCCACCTGGAAGAAATCTTATCCATACCCCAATACCAGTTCTTATCCCAGCATCAAGGGTATGTCCTTCACCGACTCTACCCACGGCTGGGTGATCGGCACAAATGGCATCCTGTCTTTTCACCCTGCTGCCGCCCCTTGCGCCTCGGCTCCGGTAATGGTACTTCCGTCGAGCGTGGCACCACTGAGCACGACCGCTTCCGGCAACTGGGACGCACCTTACGTATGGTCTTGCGGCACGATTCCCACCGCCCTAGATGACGTTCGCATCAATGCCGAACACATCGTAACACTGCCGGGCAGCTACTCAGCAAAAGCCAAAAGCGTGGACTTGCGCGGGCAAATTCAGTATAGTACTAACGCGGGGCTGCAGATGGGTCAGGAGTAAGTGCCAATAAATCGGTGGGGAGTTCAACCAAGCGTCGGCGGCCGTTACGAACGGCTGCTTCATATTCAGGGCGCAGTCTCCTGCGGAAGACTACACTCAACTAGGGAGTTCTACCAGTTAAAAACTTTCATTACTCTTAGCCACCAGTTTCAAACTGGCGGCAGCGTGAGCTTTTGGTTCAAGTGGCCTGACGCACATGAAAGTGTATTTTGTTCAGAACGCGCCGGGTTCCATGACATAAATCACCCGAAGTACAGCAAATGAGAGGTTGGAGAAAGGCAAAAGTTCGTCTCAGTCAAAAGCAGTAGTGGCACCATATAACAAAGAAAACCGGCGACTGATGGGACATCTGTTTTTAATGGTTGTTGCCTACTCGTCCTGGTTTGCAATCGGGACGAGCGGGGGAGAAGCAATTTTGAAGGTCAAGCCGTTTGTCGTTCGTACCATTTCCAGACCATCTATCATGCTCCACACGACCAGCCGTGTAGTTTTCCGCCCAAAAATTCCTAGTTTTGGGTAATTTTGAACCAAAATCAACCTCAAAACAGAACCATCATGTCCAAAAGTATTATCGTTATAGTTATTCTTTTGCTGGTCGGCGGTATGTTCGGCTGCAGCTCCTACAACGGGCTGGTGCAGAAAGACGAAAACGTCAACGAGCAGTGGGCCAAAGTGCAGAGCCAGTACCAGCGCCGCGCCGACTTGATCCCGAACCTGGTCAACACCGTCAAGGGGGCCGCCGAATTTGAGCGGGGTACTTTGACCGACGTCATCAACGCCCGCGCCAAGGCCACCTCGACCCAAGTCAATGTCGATGACCTATCGCCCGAAAACATTCAAAAGTTCCAGGCCGCGCAGGATCAGTTGAGCGGAGCGCTGTCGCGGCTGCTGGTCTCGGTGGAACGCTACCCCGACCTGAAAGCCAACCAGAACTTTCTGGAATTGCAGGCCCAGTTGGAAGGCACTGAAAACCGCATCACCGTGGCCCGGAACGATTTCAACGCCGTGGTGAACGATTACAATCAATCGGTGCGGACGTTCCCGAACGCCATTTTTGCCGGGATATTCGGTTTCGACCGAAAGGGCTTCTTCGAGGCATCGCAGGCCTCACAAAACGCCCCAACCGTTACTTTTTAATCCTACTTTCGACATATAAAGACGCCATGCTGCCCGCCGTGGTGGCGTGGCGTCTTTTTGTTTTTTAAAAAATAAGAGGCCATGTCTTACACCCCACTCCTGTTCGGCAACGACGAGCAGAAACGCATCGTCGCCACGATTACGGAAGCCGAAATGCAGACTTCCGGCGAAATCAAGGTCCACATCGAAGCCAAATGCCCCGATGCCGACGTGATGGAACGCGCCAAGGTAGTTTTTGGCGAATTGAGCTTGCACAATACTAAGGACCGCAACGGGGTGCTGTTCTACCTCGCCCACGAAGACCGTAAGTTTGCGGTACTTGGCGACAAAGGCATCTACGAAAAAGTACCCCACGATTTCTGGGAAAGCACCAAAGATAAACTCCGCGCGCACTTCAAGAAAAACGAATTCGTAGAGGGTCTGTGCGAAGGCATCGAGGAGGCGGGCCAACAACTTAGAAAATACTTTCCGTACCAGTCGGACGACATCAACGAACTACCCGACGACGTGTCGTTCGGGTAAAATCAGCCATGAAAAAACAGCATTTTTTACTTTTCCTCCTGCTGCTAACGGGCCTTTCGGTGCGGGCGCAGGACATTCCACCGCGTCCGAGTCCGCCGAAGTTGGTCAACGACCTGGCCAACCAACTCAATGCCACCGAAGAAGCGCAATTGGAACAAAAACTGGTCGCTTACAACGATTCCACGTCCACCCAAATTACGCTGGTCATCGTACCGAGTGTGGAACCCTACGCCATCGCTGACTACGCCTTTCAGCTAGGACGTGAATGGGGCGTGGGCCAGGAAGGAAAAGACAACGGTATCGTGCTGCTGTGGGCACCTGATGATCGTAAAGTATTCATCGCCACGGGCTACGGCATGGAGGGGGCCATTCCCGATGCCATCGCCAAGCGCATCGTGTCGCAGGTGATTATTCCTGAGTTCAAGAACAAAATGTACTACCGTGGCCTCGACCGGGGCGTGGACGCCATCATTCGGTACGCCTCCGGCGAGTACCAGGCCGATCCCCGCGCGGCAAGCGAAGAAGGCTTCCCCGGCGGATTTGCCATCATCATTTTTCTCATAATTCTCTTCCTCATCATGCGCAACCGGGGCGGCGGCGGTGGCCGCGGCGGCAAGCGATTCCGCAGCGGGCGTGGCCCGGTATTCTTTCCGTACAGCACCCACTCGGGTTGGGGTAGTTCGTCCGGCAACTGGGGCGGCGGTGGCGGCTTCGGCGGGGGAGGCGGCGGATTTGGCGGCTTCGGTGGCGGTAGTTTCGGCGGGGGCGGCGCGGGAGGTAGTTATTGATGTAGCGGCGAAGTTGGTCTGAACAAAGCCGCTGTTAGATTCCTTAAAATTTTACCATGCCGCACCTCGCCGCTGATCTTGTAAAACTCAACAACCTCCAACTGGCCGGAAAACTGGTTAGTGAAGAAATTTGGCTGGGCATTCACGGCAGCCGACGGTCGGGCGTGGGCGTGGAGTTCGAACAGTACCGCCACTATGAACCCGGCGACGACCCCAAGCGCATCGACTGGAAACTCTACGCCCGCACGGGCAAGCATCAGGTTCGCGAGTCGGCCACTGAAAGCAGCCTGCACATTCGTTTTTTGCTGGATCTTTCCGGCTCCATGAACTACGCCGAGGACGGTCTCAGTCGCCTGAACTACGCCCGAATTTTATTGGCCTCGCTGGCATATCTGGGCTATCGACAGGGCGACGCTATGAGTTTGTACGCGCTCCAAGACGGTACTTTGCAAACTCTCGCCGTAGCGGGCAAGCAGGCGTTTCAGAAGATTTTGTTTGGTTTGGAAAAAACCGAAGCTAGTGGCGAATGGCGCAACGACGCGACCAATTTCCCGGAGTTTTACGCCCGCCAAAAAGAAATGCTGGTCTTCGTATCGGATTTGTGGCAAGTCGGCGAAGAGTGGTTGAATCTCATCAAGAGCGTCGCCAACCCGCGCCGAGAGGTAGTGATTTTCCAAATTCTGGGCGACCAGGAAATGGACTTCGACCTAAAAGGTTTTTACCGTTTCAAAGACCTGGAAACAGGCCGCGCGGTGGAGTTGGAAGCCGACGCCGTGCGGGACACTTTCCGCCAAAACACAACGAAGTACCTGGGAGATTTGGAGGAGGAACTGCGTTTGCCGCACGTACACCTCATCCGAGCGCGGTTGAGTGACCCAATCGCGGTCGTTCTGCGAGATTTTCTGGCGAAGCGGAAAGTGTGAAGAGATTTATCCGGGCTTGATTCTCACGATTTTTCCGTCTCGCATCACGACGAGGTCGGTGCCTTTCTGCTTTTTGAACTCGATGAGTTTTTCGTAGGTCTTGTCAAGACCTTTCAAAAGCTTATCTCGCAATTCTTCTTCCTTTTTGATCGTGTTCATGCTAATTCTTTTAAGTCTCTAAATTTCTCATTGTTTGTCACGACGATATCTCCACTGATAAATTTTTGCGCTATAAGCTCACGCCTGCCAAATGAATTATCGAAAAGAAATGCTTTGTCTACAATAGGCAGATAGATTTTCAACAGATTTGCGATCCCTCTGGAATAGCGTCGCTCGATTACGTCTGACGGAATGTTGTGCCCGCCTTCTAGTACCCGCGTTTTCACACGCTCTTTGGCTAACGCTACATTTTGTAGCCAAAAGAAAAGCAAAGTAGTCGTGTAGCCTTTACTTTTGGCTTCCTCAATCTTAACTCGATAACTTTTGGTCGCTAGGGTAGTTTCGAAAGCAAAGCTTTCGTCGCGGTTTAACAGGTCATCAATTCTATTCAACATGATGCGTCCGGCTTCAAAGGCGACCTTTTCGGGTTGGAAGGGCGAAAGCCCTCGGGCAATTTCGTCGGCGTTGACAAACTCCTTGCAATCAAGTATTTCGGGCAGTATGGTAAACGAAGCCGTGGTTTTGCCCGCGCCGTTGCATCCTGCGATGATGTAGAGGTTTTTGTCGGGCATAGAGATACAAAAGGAAATAGAACTTACTACTAATTTTGCTTACTGATCCAGGGATCAAGACTTTATTATTACCATTGAATGCATTATTATCATGTTTAATTGTTCTGATTAAAAACACACTATTTAATATTTTTTAATACTTTTTTGTCTATTGCCCTTTTTATATCATCACTGACTGAATCATTTCGTTTCAGTAGCGTGATAACCAGTTTGAAATAACTAGCACTATTTTTAATTCCTGTTAATTCGCAAACTTTCGATCGGGGTATTAAGGCATTTTTTAAATTAAAGAATCTTAAAACCTTATCAAAATTGGAGTTATCAATAACTTGATTAAATTCTATTTTAATGTCATCATAAATTTTTTGTTTATCAACTATTAAGAAGGTATTATCAATTTCAGATATTACAGATAATATATTTTTCGACTCAAAATTTGTAATTCCTAGTAATTTCTTTCGTAAAACCTCTTTGAAATGCAAAAGGATTTGGCTTTCTACGCTTTCTTGAAAAAATTCAATCAGGTTTCTCTTTATCTCATTGAAGGTCTCTTCGGGGTTGCGCCCTAAATGATTGGCGATAGCTTTAACAATTGATTCTTCAAGTAAAAGATTTTCTACTTCCGCTACATCTAAAACCCAAATATTTTTGGAATTTAAGTTGGATAAATCAACATCAGATCTTCTGTCTCTATCAATTATACCGAAGGATTGCAAATGATGAAATTCTGTTTGCTCGTTAAAAGATTTCACACTATGAATAACTTTTTCGCAACTTCCAAGAGGTTTTATTGTGTAATCAGAATATACCTGCTCATACAGTTGATAATCAATGCTACTATTATCACCTTCAAGAAAAATAATTGGTTTTCGACTTCCAAGTACTTCAAGATATAATTGCTCTGGAATGGGTGCCTTCTTATCTAGAAATTCATAGTCCCATATATCACCACTATTGTAGGATTTCGTCCAAATCTTAACAGCATTTTGCCTAGTGATAGCAAAATCAATATCATGCGTCAGATAAATAAAGAAACAATCTAATCTCTCAACCTCAATTTGATCAAACAGTTTTTTAACTAATGATCTATGTATATGCATTTCAGGCTCATCGATAATTATTATTGATTTTTCAGGAGCGCAGATGGCCTCACCAATTAAATAGAAAATTACCCTTTCTCCATCACTCATTTGTGAAGCATTGTAAATACTATTTTTTTGTTCAGTTGGATAGGCTTCTATTACTCCTGCTTTTTTAATTAATTTTCTGTGTGGCAAAATGGTTTCCCAAATTTTTTGAATTCTATCTAATTTAGTATTTGGCTTACTACCTCCATTTTCTTTGAAATTTAATGATAATTCGTACTCTTCCGTATGTAATAAAACCATTAATTTTTCATAATCGTTTAATAGAAATGTATTCATATCATTTCCCCAACGAGCTTGAATCCAACCTTGCGTTTTGTAATAATTTGGATTGCTTTTATCCCAGTGTCCATACAAGAATTCTCCTTCTGCTACTTCTTTTGATTTGGTACTGACAAAATCAGGCATTGATAATGACTTTTGTGCGGATATTCTATGTGTGTGTTCATAATAACGTTGTTCAATATTAGAGCCAAATCTCGTCTTGCCAGAACCATTTGCACCAATGATTACGAGTTGCTCAAAATCCAAAACTGGATTAGTGTTTGGTTGCCCTTTCTTTGATGGTAACTGTATATTCATAATTTTTTACTTTTGAGAAAATCAAAACCTCTATCTATTCAATTTATGGATAGTTTGTCAGCTTTTCATCACTTTCACTATCTTCACGACCTGAAAGTAAAGAAAAATCCAACCGCACCGGCGGACCGGTCCAGTATCCAGCGTCCAGTATCCAAAAGTAATGCAATTCCTCCAACCCGCCCTGCTGTGGGGCGCACTGGCCGTCGCCATCCCCATTGCCCTCCACTTCTGGCACCAGAAAAAAGGCAAGGAAATCGCCTGGGCGGCTACGCGGTTTTTGTTCGAAAAAAATCAGCAATCGCGGCGCGGGCTGCGTTTGGATCAACTTTTGCTGCTGGCCTTGCGCTGCCTGATGTTGCTGACGCTGGCATTTTTGTTGAGCGAGCACTTGTTCAGGAACAAAAATACGGCGGAGGTTTTACAAAAAATCCACCTCGTGCAGCCCGATGCTTTTGTGGCGGAAAACTACCGCTTTGAATTGGATCGCGCACGCGGAAAGAGCGAAGCGATCTACTGGCTGGCGCCCGATTTGCGCCTGGCGG
>NZ_JBGSXF010000002.1:0-11683 GCF_041751555.1 Persicitalea sp.
CGGAAGATGTTTGAAAACAAGAAAATCATCCTGCGCGACAACGTCCCCGCCGAAAACCGCGAGAAGGCAATAGAAACCCTGCGCGGCTACTACGCCCACATGGCGGCTATCGACGACAACCTGGGTAAGCTGTGGCAGACACTCAAAGACACGGGCATCGAAGAAAACACAATTCTGGTCTTCTCCGCCGATCACGGCGACCTGCTCGGCTCGCACGGCTGGTGGAACAAGCAGCAGCCCTACGAAGAAAGCATCCGGGTGCCGTTCTTGCTTCATTATCCAAAACTATTTGGCCCGAACACCACCTGGACATCGGACGTGCTTCTCAACACGCCCGATATTATGCCTACCCTATTGGGCATGAGCGGTATTCCGATTCCCGAATCGGTGGAAGGAATCAATTACACAGATATAGTTAGAGTTCAGAACACCAGTAAGAAAGTACCCACAGAAACGCTCATTTCCTGCGTGCAGCCCTTCGGCCAATGGCCCCGCAGCCGGGGCGGTAAGGAGTACCGGGGCATCGTCACGCAGCGCTTCACCTACACCCGCGACCTCAGCGGCCCCTGGCAGCTTTTTGACAATAAGGAGGACCCGTATCAATTGAATAATCTGATCGGGAACGCCAAGGCTGCCAAATTACAAGTCGATCTCGATAAGCGACTGAGCAAGGTTTTGAGGGAGCGAAAAGACAAGTTCCTGCCCGGCCTGGAATATGTTAAAAAGTGGAGCTACGTGATCGATGAAACGGAAACGGTACCTTACATCAAAATGAACTACGAAGGGAAGCCGATTGTGGAAGAATAGCCAACTAATTAGTCCCGCGCGACCACTTACTAAGTTCTGCCCACCGAATAATAAAAAGTACGCTGGAAGTGAGTGGTTTAAATACCATAAACTCATACATTGGGTTTATGAAAAATCTCGGGCTACTCATTGTATCATTTCTACTGCTTTGCTCCATTTCGGCGAATGCGCAGAAATCTTCCCGCGAAAAGAAGGGGAAGGCCTTTCATTCGGGAGTTCGCCTGGGGGCTAATTTCTCTTCGCTGTCGGTCAAGGATGCGGAGTTTTCGGTAGTAAATCCGGCGGGTTCGCTGATTGTCAATCAATTCCAACAGAACGGAACCCGCGCCACGGGTTTGGTAGGAGGCGTCTGGTTGAGGATCGGACGGGTTTTTTATGTACAGCCGGAAGTACTTGTTTCGGCCAAGGGAGGAACCTTTGACGTATTGCAGAACAGCGCCGCGACCGGGACTATTCCGCAGAAAGTAAGCGTAGATTTCAAATCTACGAACATTGATCTCCCTTTCCTGGTGGGACTCAACATCAAAAGAGTACTTCGGATTTATACGGGCCCTATCGCCTCGTTTGCCATTGCCGAAGGCGGTGAGTTGAAAGAAACGATTAAAACCTACACGAACCAGTCGGTCGATAAAACGCTTAAAGACGCGGTGTTCGGCTATCAGGTCGGCGCAGGATTGGACTTAAAAAGATTTAAAATAGATGTACGCTACGAAGGCGCCCTGACCGATGTATCGGCTATAAAGCTCGACAAAGTAAGCGACGATGCCCGCTTCACTTCCAAAACCAGTCTTTGGCAGGTTACTTTGGGTTTTGAGATTTTTTAAGAAATAGATGTGAAGGGAAGCACAAATGAATCTTTCGAGGAATAATCACACAGAAGCGATTTGTTTTTAGCAAATTACGATCAACTTCGTTTGGGAGAGTTGAATGACATCGTTTTCTTGTAGAAGAGTCTCTAAAAGATCAAGATTCGTTTTAATAAGCAAGAGCAGGGTTCCGTTGGAGCAGTTTCCAAGCGTGAGGTAAATTAATTTGTAGGGTTCCTGCTTGCTTAAGAAGCTATCGTAGAAATCCGAGTCCTTACTGATGACTACCCGATTTTGCTCAATGGAAAGGCGATTGATTCGATGATCGGCGGTGGCATTTTTGTTGGGCAAGTCGAGGGTATGAATCGCATCGTGCCCCTCTGCCCGCAGCATGTGCGCCAATCGTCGGGGAAGTTGGGCGTCAACGATGAACTTCACGCTACCAAGTCAAGTGGGTAACTACCTTTCGACCGCGTAAGACGGGCGGCAAAAAGTAAACAGGCCCAGAGGTCCTCTTTCTCCAAATCTTCATAGTCATCCAGAATTTCCTCATGGGACATACCCGAAGCCATGAGTTCCAGCATATTTTCGACCGGATATCGAAGGCCCCGAATGGTGGGCTTTCCGTGGCAGATGTCTGAGTTGATGGTAATTCTATCTAAAAGCTCCATTTATGAAAAAAGTGTTTTTTACAAATATACGCTATTTTGTCTCTGCCAAGTCTGCTCTAAACTCTTTCAAAAAATCCCCCGCTTCTTCAACTCAAAAAAACACGCCGCCGTAGCCAGCATATCGGCGGTGGCGTCGTGCATACCTTTCATGGTTTTACCCATCAACAGCCGATAGAGTTCGTCCAATTTGACGGGTTCTCCGTTGGCAGTCACTTGGGTGCTGGCTTCCATCGTGCAGAGTTGGGGGCGGGTAGGGAACTCGCTCGGTCGGTTGAGTGCCTTTCCCATTCGCAAAAACTCGGCTCCGATCACGCCGTGATCAAGCACAACATGGTGTCCCACCCAAGCATCAGCGCGTTCGATGTCTGGCTCCAATTGGTTCAATACCTCGACCAGCGGTCGCCCCTCGCCCTCGACACGCTCAGGCGTAATGCCGTGGACGCGCTGCGCGGCGGGGTTCCAACGGTAGCCCACCGGCTTTACCATCGCTTTGTTGTGGCTCAGTTGGTTTCCGGCTTCGTCATATAATCCCCAGGCCACGGAGATGAGTCGGGGCCAGTTGGTCAAGTCGGTAACAGGTAGGTGGTATGACTGCGGCAAGCCGTTGGTTTCGGTGTCGATGATGAGATAAGTCATGATTTAGAAATACCAAAATAAGCCGCGCGGTATCGCACGGCTTGTGTCAAAACGAACAGGCAAAGTACTCTGCTAGATATACGCGATGCAGTCGATCTCGACCCACGAGTTGCCCGGTACGCCAGCGTACACGGCTACCGTCGTGCGGCAAGGCGGTTTGTCGCCAAAACGGCCCCGATATACCTCATTCATGGCTTTGTAGTCGGCTAGGTCGTGGAGGAACACGCTCACTTTGAGTACTTTATCCATTGAAGATCCGGCTTTGATCAAGTCTCTTTCCAACTCGTCCAGCACGTGCTTCGTGTGGGAGGTAATGTCGCCCTCGAAGTGCGCGCCTTTGCCCGACATGAAGATCATGTTGTTGTACTTGGTGTACACCGAGTACAGCGGTTTGTCCTCGTCCAAAACTACCTCCCCGACTTCCTTCATGGGACTGGCGGGAACTGCCTTGGCTGCCGCGCCCAAACCTACTGCTCCCGCAATGGAAGCGAATAGCTTCTTGATGGTCGATCTGCGTTGAGTTTTCATGCTTTTAGAATTTAATGGCCAAAGTACCTTGTTGTATCTCAATCACTTGATATTTTTTTATTGATAATTGAATAAAGAACAATTTGAGTGATTAGCTCTTAGCCTCTCATCGCCACGGATACCTATACGTACGCAATGCAATCGATCTCCACCAGAGAAGCACCCGGTACGCCGCCATAAACGGCCACGGTAGTACGGCAGGGGGGCTTGTCGCCAAATCGGCCGCGATAGGCTTCGTTCATGGCCTTGTAGTCATTCAGGTCGTGGAGAAAAACGCTCACTTTAAGTACCTTGTCCATCGAAGAGCCCGCTTTTTTAAGGGCTTTTTCCAACTCATCCAACACGTGGTTAGTGTGGGCCGTAATATCCCCTTCGAAGTGCGCACCCTTGCCCGCCACGAACACCATGTTGTTGAACTTGGTGAACTCCGAGAAAAGAGGTTTGTCCTCGTTCATCAAGACTTCACCCACTTCCTTCTGAGGTTCGGGAGCCGCCGCTTTGGCCGAGGCGCCGAGTCCAATGGCTCCGGCGACGGAGGCGAATAATTTTTTGATGGTCGATCTGCGTTGCGTTTTCATGGTTGTTTAGTTGGTTGTTTTGTAGGTGTTGACAAAATGTGTTTGCTAAGTTATTGACAAAATAAGTACTTCATATATTATGACATCTCGTTGGGCCGCTTTGAAGGCTTTCAGAGCTCTACATATCCTCACAATCGTCTATCGTTCAATCAATTCACTAAGGACAATCTGCTGAAAAACCAAGTCTGCCTGGCTGCTCTCATACACGATGCCGATGGTATTTTCATCAATGCTCGTCAGACAGGAGTACCCTCGCCCTCTTCCTTCGTCGAGCAGCATCCAGTTTTCTTCCGGCCAACTCATCCCGTCGTCAAAGCTCACTTTCACGGTGATGTGCTCCCGCTGGTACTTGGAGTTGGGGTTGGAAAACAGCAGTACGCTTTTGGTGCCGTTATCGTACGGATGCTTGTGCAAACTGGCCATGCAGGTAGGCTCGGGCAATGCGCCGTGATGAGTAGGGTGCTGTTCCCAGGAAGCACCCATGTTCCGTGTGGTAAAAACAGCCCGACCATTAGTCGCCGCCTTGTTATCGCGGTTACGATTGTCCCGCATATTGAGCATCAGGCGGCCGTCGCTAAGCTGTACCACGGCGCATTCGGTGGTATTGGAATAGGCAGGTTCGCTCGTCGTCCATGATTTGCCCTGATCCTGACTATAGGTGATATTGGAAAATGTCTCTCCTGTCGCACCCCTTCCCTGAGTAGGGAACACCAAAGTACCGTCGTCCATCACGATTCCCCGTCCCGGAGCGGGAGCCCACAGCCACCATTCTTTTCTTTTGGCCATTTGGGTCAGGTTGATGGGCTCGCTCCAGGTGAGGCCATTGTCGGTACTTTTGGTGATCAGGAACTGGGAGGTTTCCTTTATTCCCAGGCCGGGTTGCGAACCCCGGTTATGCCACTGATGCTGCCAGGCGTCGCTTTCGGCGGTCAGGCCCTCTATCCACAACCCATCCTTGTTTAGAACGCCGTGCATCCATAGCCCGGCCACGTAGATGGTACCTGTAGCGGTGTCCGCCAAAATGGAGGCATCGCTTACCCCGTTGAACTTCTCGGGCAGACCTCCCCACGTACCTTTGTCCAGGACGACCTGCATCGGTTGCCAGGTGTTGCCTCTGTCAGTACTTCTGTTCAATCCAATATCAATGTCTCCTTGCAGGTCGCGCCCACCGTCCCGCCGGGCATCGTACACGGCCAGCAGCGTTCCGTTTTCAGACGTAGTCAGGCCGGGAATGCGATGAGTGTTGACGCCATCCTGCCGGTGCTGACGCAGTGCCAACCCTAGTCTTAGCTGAGTACTTGCCTCATCCGCAGGTACCTGGATGTTTCCTTGCCGGAAGGTTGCGCCTATCAAGGAGGCATCCACTTTGTGAAGTAGCCCGGCTTCATCACCGACCTGGTATGAAACCCAGAAATAGTGGGTACCCACATTCAGTTCAAGTGCCTGCCGGAACAGCAATTCCGGCTTAGGGGACGTCTCTCTGGCGTAGGGCTGCTTTTCGGAAAATAGTGAATCTGCCCCCGAATAGAAGAGGCGAACTTTGCTAATATCGTTCAGGTCGTCAGTACCCTGGGTAGAAACCCGGAGCGCTTTGAGGGTACTTTCCTGAGTAGTCTCTATCTTAATCCGAAGTACCGGATTGTTCGTTTTATACTTCAACACCGGAATCTGCTTTTGCTCCGTTTTGATTTCTATACCAGCAAGTTGAGCGGTGGCCCACGGCGCGATCAGCCCTAAGAATAGAGTCAACGATGAAAACAAAACAGATTTGGGTCGGTGTTGCACGGTAAGGTAGATCATTGACGGAAGACATTATCAATTTAACTTGTTCCTCACTCCCTGCACCTCTTTCTTACTTACTGCATCAGCTTCGTTTCCAAAATTGGTTCTGACAAAGGTTAGTACCTCAGCCACTTGCTCGTCGTTCAGGAAGCTATGTTGGGGCATAACACCATTGTAGGTTTGGCCTTTCACTTCGATGGGGCCTTCCAGGCCGTTCAGTACCAGTTCGATGAGTCTGGTTTTGTCGCCAGTGACCCATTCGGAGCTGTTCAGGGGCGGGAAGCGTTGGGAGTCGCCCTGACCGTCGCGCTGGTGGCAACCTGCGCAGTAGATTCGGTACACATTGGCGGCAGCTACGGGTTTTCCTTTGTCGAGATTATCTTTTTCTACGTCGGGAGTTCGGATGTGGGCCATCGACTTGCGCTGCTCCATTTTGGCTAAGGCCGACTTGGGTAGTTTGCGCTTTTGTCCGCGATAGGTGACTTTCCAGATTTTTCCTTTTTCGGTTTCAGCGAAGTACAGCGAGCCGTCTGGTCCCATCGCGATGCCCATCGGGCGATGGTCGGCGTCGTTGGGGCTGGGAATGATTTCCTTTCCCGCGAAACCGTCGGCAAATACTTCGTATTCGCCCGAAGGCTTGCCGTTTTTAAAAGGCACGAAGCCGATAAAATAGCTCGACTGCGGGTAAGGCCCCCGATTAGTAGAGCCGTGGAAAGCAATGAACGCACCATTTTTGTAGCGGGCAGGAAACTGGTTTCCCTGATAAAAATGCAGGTCATTGGGTGCCCAGTGACCGGGAAAGCCGATTAGCGGTTCGGCGCAGTCATCGCAACGACCGACTTTACTGCCGTCACCGCCGTACTCAGGGTTAAGTACCTTTTTGCCCTGCATTTGGTCGTAATAGCAGTAGGGCCAGCCGCCATCCGTGCCGTCTTTGATCAAAAAAAATTCTTCCGAAGGCAGCAGGGCACTTTGCCAGGGCGAAAAAAGCTGCGGCCAGAGGCGGAGCAAATCGTCACGCCCGTGGTGTACGGCGTACAGATTATTGCTTGCAAAATTCCATTCCATACCCACCACACTCCGCAGCCCTGTCGCGAAACGATAGCCGTCTTTCTGGGTCTGCCCGACTTTATTGGCATCGAATCGCCAGATGCCACCGTGGTCTTCGAGCAGAGGGCAGGGGTCCATGCCGGGTGAGCCGGGCGTGCGGTTATCGACCTGACAGCCATTGGAATGCGCCCCGAACGGAACGTACATATTGCCTTTGTCATCGAACGCAAGTGGCTTGGCAATGTGTTCGCTGATGCCGTGCGCGTGGTCGTCGGTGAGAATGATTTCAGCTTCACCTTCGGGTACTAGCTTTCCGGGCGTGAGCTTGTAGCGATAAACTACCAGTTCGGAACTGAAATAGAGGTAGCCATTGTAAATCCGGGCGGCGGTTCCGTAGTTTCTTTCCCGCGCGTTACCTCCGAAGGCCTCGATAATATCAGCCCGGCCGTCACCATTGGTATCGCGGAGAGCCGTCACGGAAGTACCCGCATCGGCCCGGCGAGCTTTTACATATATATCGCCGTTATCATTCACGGCCAGATGCCGGGCCCTTCCTGGCAAACTATCCACCACCACGATGGCCTCAAAGCCTTCGGGCAGAAAAAGGCCGCCATTTTCTGATTCCTGATCTTTCGGCTGGACAAAACCAACAGCCAGAAGCAGCAAGAAAAAGGCTATTATTTTGGGGAATAGTTTATACATGAAAGAGTTTATTGCCGAAAGCTACCTCGCATACACCGGATCCGCAATACCGTTGAGATCATACACTATTCTTCCATCCTTGACCGTCATTTCGCATTCCAGCTTCTCCTTTCCGGTCACTTTGTAGCCCGTTTTGTCGTAGAAACCGAAATCGCCTTTCCGCATCGTGAAAATGGCGACATCGGCGGTAGCCCCTTCGGTGAGGTGCCCAAGGCCTTCACGGCCGATAACTTTGGCGGGCATCCAGGTACTGGCCTTGATGACCTCCGGCAGGGGCATTCCCATGTTATAGAACTTGGTCATCACGCTGAGCATATCTTTCATCGAGCCGTTCATGCTGCCCGTGTGCAGGTCGGTACTGATGGTAGTTGGTTGAAATCCCGCCTTTATCGCCGGAATAGCCTGGGTGTAGTTGAAACTCGCGCCGCCGTAGCCAACATCAAACACGATGCCCCGCTTTCGGGCTTCGAGGACGTGTGGTTTGACCTTTTGCGCGGCTTCATCCACGATGGTTTCCCGGACGTTGCCATCTAACAGGGTGTAGGCGTGGGTATAAATATCGCCGGGGCGCAGATGTTCCAGAAATAATTCTTTTAATGGTAAGGGAGGATTACTACCGCCAAAATCTACCATGATAGGCATGTTGGCTATTTTGCCCGCCTCCACCGCGCGATCCACAGGCTGCCAGTTGGGGCCGGAGAAGTGCGCGACTTTAAATCCCACGATGTCTTCCTTATTATTCATAGCCACGGTCGCGGCTTTGCGGGCATCCATGTCGCTGGTGTCCTGTTCGGCCTGGCCCCCTTTCATGCCCGCGCCCACAATATTGAGGAAGGAAAGTACCCTGGTTTTCGAGCGGTCGATCACGTTATTTTTGAATAAAGGAAACGACTCCCAACCCGCGCCGCCCGCGTCGCAGATGGTAGTCACGCCCACCCGCAAGGTGAAGCCATCGGGCGGCAGGGCGGACAAGCCATCGCTGAGATAGCTGTTGTCCGAAGTACCGTAGAACACATGACCATGGATGTCGATCAAGCCCGGCGTGACGTACATTCCCTTGGCATCAACTACCTGACGGCCTTCTTTCGGGTCAATGCTTTTGGCGATTTTAGCGATTTTTCCATCCTGAATACCCACATCCATCGGTTCATTGAGGTTGTTTTTGGGGTCGATGACGTGACCGCCTTTGATGAGGATGGAATAAGTTTGGGCGTGGGAAAATGTTGCCAGAAGAAATAGAAAGGGGAGAAGTAGTTTTTTCATTACCGAAAAATGTTTAAGCCAAAATATTAAACAGCTGCCTTCTGCAACTCTTCTTTCAATCGTTTAGCCACGATTTTGTCCTCGCCGGGCTGGAGCATCCAGGCGGTCATCCCTATGGCATTTTCGCCACCAGAAACTACCTCGATGGAAGGGGTTCCGTTGCGCAGTTTTTCCTGCAAACCTTTGGTATCCAATTTTATTTTTGAAGTATCCCAGGAAATATTCAGCGTTGGGGTGTGATTGCCTAGTTCGGGTACGCGGGTTTCAACGGTTACGCCCGACACGCTTTCGGCGGCGTTTCCGATCAGGGTGGTGCGGTCCTCCCAGGTTTTCCAGAGTTTTTTTTGGTCGGTGTTGACGAAATTTTCCAGGGCGACGTACATCCCCAGGATTTCTTCCTTATTGATCTTCATCCCGCGGCCAATGGTACTTCCGCGCGGTGGCATACTGAGTCGGGCAGCCTCAATGTATTTCTTCTTGCCCATCAAAATCCCCGCGCTCTGCGGCCCGCGCAGTGCCTTGCCGCCCGACACGCAGACGAGGTCGAAGCCCATGTCGTTGAACCGCCAGAGGTTTTCGATGGGCGGCACGTCGGCGGCAATATCGATCATGCTCGGGATGCCGCGTCGCTTGGCTACTTCTACCCACTGCTCGTGGTTGATCTGGCCACGGTCCGATTGGATGTGCAGGAACCAAAGCAGGGCGGTCTTGTCGTCGATGGCCTTTTCAAGTTCGTCCAGGGTTCCGATGCTGACAATGGTGCAGCCCGTGTTGAGCAGGGCGTGGGAATAGCCAACGTTGTGGCCTTTCTGCATGATGACGACCGAAGGCATTCTGGTGCCTTCCAGATGGGGGAGGGCGGCTACCTTATGGTTGTCCATGCCTGTCAGCACGCCCGCGAGGCCGAGCGTCATGGCCGAGAAGCAACCTGCACTCACTACGGCTGCCTCGGCGTGGGTAATGGCTGCGATTTTCTCGCCAACCTTGTCTTGCACCTCATCCAGCATCATAAAGTTGTTTGAGGAGGCGCGAATGGTTTCCACAACTTCGTCTTGCATCAGCGAACCCGTCATGGCGGTATAGGTACCGGCCGCATTAATGAAAGTACGGATACCGAGTTCTTTAGCGAGGTTCCGGGCCGTAAGACTGGCGGCGGGCGAATCGAGTATGGGTTTTCCTCCCAGAAAACCGCCGACGAGCGGCAAACTGGAAAGGTGTTTGATGAGATCGCGGCGGTTGAGCATGCTGGGGTCAGATTAGGTGGTTGCTACCGATTAAAGTCCGGTAAACCCAAAAAATACTTATCAGAATAAAACCCTATTAATTGCCCGCTAAGTACCTGAACCCTACCTATAAAAATGTGGATTCTGGTAAACTCTGGATCTTGGTGCATAGTCAGGGTTAAGTAATTTCTTATTTAAATAATATAGAAATATGTTAACATACTAGTACCTTTGGAAGTTAATACATCAATTGTTCTAATTATTAACCTAAAAAATCCTATGATGAAATTTCTTCTCTCTGGCCGCTGTATGAG
This sequence comes from Persicitalea sp., assembly GCF_041751555.1. Taxonomy (NCBI): domain Bacteria; kingdom Pseudomonadati; phylum Bacteroidota; class Cytophagia; order Cytophagales; family Spirosomataceae; genus Persicitalea; species Persicitalea sp. The sequence goes on from NZ_JBGSXF010000002.1 coordinate 10,361, forward strand.
AACGCCCGGCCCAAACAAGCAAAAGGCTTCGCTTCTGGCGTTTCTGTTCCTGTTTTTTACTTACTCAGCCTTTGCTCAGGATATCCCGGTCACGGGTAAAGTAACGGCCCAAGACGGCTCGGGACTGCCCGGCGTGACCATTCAGGTAAAGGGAACCACCATTGGTTCTACCTCCGACGTTAATGGCAGCTATAGCATTGCCAATGTACCTTCCAACGGTACTCTCGTATTTAGCTTCGTGGGTATGAAAGCTCAAGAAGTTGCGGTTAATAATCGTACATCGATCAGCATATCAATGTTGGAAGATGCTGCTGCGCTTGAAGAGGTAGTCGTTATCGGCTACGGTACCGTTAAGAAAAAGGACGCGACCGGGGCGGTGGCGGCCATTGGGGCCAAGGACTTTAACAAAGGCGTCATTACCTCAACTGAGCAATTGTTACAAGGCCGCGTGGCCGGGGTAGCTGTAACACAAAGTAGCGGTGAACCCGGTAGCGGGATCAATGTTCGTATTCGGGGAACATCTTCGGTTCGCGGTGGCAACGGACCGCTCTTCGTAGTGGATGGCGTACCTCTGGCTGGTAACGACGTCTCCGGCGGCGGTTCTGCCGGAGGTCTGGGTAGTAGTTCTGCCCGTAACCCCCTCAACTTTCTGAACCCAGACGACATTGCCAGCATGGACATCCTGAAAGATGCTTCAGCTACGGCCATTTACGGAGCTAGGGGTGCCAATGGCGTCGTGCTGATTACGACCAAGAAGGGAAAAGGCAAAGGCTCTGTCGATTATTCGTACTCCTTGGGATTAAGCAGTATCACCAAAAAGTACGATCTGTTGAGTCCAGAAGCGTATGTATCGGCGGGTGGCACTGACAATGGAGCCAGAACCGACTGGCAGGACCAGCTGTTTCGCACGGGCAAAACTAACCAGCACAACCTATCGTTCAGCGGTGGGGAAAATGGCAGCAACTACCGCTTTTCGATGGGCTATTTCGACCAGGAGGGTATCATCCAAAATTCAGGTATCAAGCGGTTGTCAGGCTCGTTTAGTGGCGGTAAAAAGTTTATCAATGACAAGCTGACGGTCGGTGCAAGTGTAAATTTTGCCAAAACTACCGACACGGGTGTACCTGTTACCGACAATGCAGGTTTCTCGGGAGATTTGCTGGGGGCGATCTTGAAAACGAACCCCACCAATAAGGTTTACAACGCCGATGGCACCCCCTTCCAAACTACGTCGGTGGAACCCAACCCGATAGCGATCATTGAGTACACCAAGGACTTTACGAACACGTTGCGTGTACTTGGAAACATCAACGCCGAGTACGA
>NZ_JBGSXF010000003.1:0-7754 GCF_041751555.1 Persicitalea sp.
GGACAAATTACCCCTGCTCCAAACTAAGGAGCCGTCCAGCATTCAATTTAAGGGCGAAGTCGCCAAGATATTTCCGGGTGTGTCGCCACTGGTTAACGACCGCTCGCTGGTGGACGACTTCGAGGCTGCCCGCACCATATATGACCTCACGCGTCAGCCGACACGCTGGCGGCTGGGTTCCACACCGCAGCAGTTCCCGCAGGGATCGCCCGACAATCCGCTGGAATTCGGTTTCCGCCGGGCTAAGATGGCGGTCTATTCGGTGGACAACCTTTTTCAGTACACTGGTTTGGGCTTCAACTTGCGTCCCCCCAACATCACCGACGCCGATGTGCAGAACTTTTACGTGAGCCTATTCACGCCGCAGGAGCTCTTCCCCGGTCGGTCGGTGCCGCCGCTGAACTTGCCGCAGAATATTCTCGACATCGCTTACTACCCCAGCGAGCGCGGGATGTACAACTACAACCCCGACCTGGACAACGACGGGCGCTTGAAGAATCCGCGACGCAACTTTGGCGCTATCAGCCGGGCGGTCACGTCGGACATCGACTTTGACAATGCCAACATCGAGAATATCGAGTTTTGGCTCATGGACCCCTTCATTGGGGGCGAAAATGGCGTGGTGCGCGATGGGGTGGAAAACCAGAATAACACGACGGGCGGTAAGTTGGTCTTCAACTTGGGCGACGTTTCGGAGGACGTTATCCCCGACGGTCGCTTCAATTTTGAGAATGGCCTGCCCGTCGAGCCAAGGCCGGGCATCAACGTGGACAGCACCGCCTGGGGCCGCGTGACGAAGGAGCAGTTCATCATCAATGCGTTCAGCAACGAACCGGGAGCTCGCGAGAAACAGGACGTCGGTCTCGATGGCTTGAATAGCCAGCAGGAGCGAGCGTATTTCAAAGAGCGTTTTCTTGACCGCCTGCCCGCTACACTCACGCAGGAAGCCCGCGACCGCATTCTGGCTGATCCATCAGGCGATGACTTCCAGTTTTACTTGGGTGAAGAGTTGGATCTCGCCAATGCAAAAATCCTGGAACGCTATAAGGAATTTTTGGGCATGGAAGGCAACTCGCCCGAAAATACTGCCAACAACAGCAACGCTACCGTCACGCCTGCCTCTACCAACCTGCCCGACTCCGAGGACTTGAACGTGGACAACACGATCAACGACAACGAAGCCTACTACGAATACGAAATTGATCTAAAACCTAATCGCCTCGACATTGGGCAAGGGTACATTGTGGACAAAACTGTGGCGAGAGGCGTAAATTGGTACTTGTTCCGAATGCCGGTCAAAGAATTTACGCGCAAAGTCGGACAAATCAACGGTTTCAAATCCATTCGTTTCGTGCGGATGTACCTGACCGACTTCCCGCAGCCCGTGGTGCTGCGCTTTGCGCAGTTGCAGATGGTGGGCCAGCAGTACCGTAAGTACCTTTCCGACCTGGACGCGCCCGGCTTGCAGGAGGTACCTGAGCCGTACGACGCCCGCTTCACGGTGGGAACGGTCAGCATCGAGGAAAACAGCCAAGCGAATAATTCCGACAAGAAATACGTGTACGCCGTGCCGCCGGGCTGGAAACGCGACCGTGACATCACGCAGCCTACCCAAAATTTCCAGCTTAACGAGCAGTCGATGAGCCTGTGCGTGACCGACCTGCGCGACGGCGATTCACGGGCGGTGTATAAGAATGTGAACATCGACATGCAGTTTCGCAAGCGGCTGCGGATGTACATCCACATGCACAACGACGACAACCAAAGCGGTCAAACGGGAGCTTTTTTTCGCCTTGGTACTGACCTGACCCAGAACTACTACGAGATTGAAATTGGTGATTTGCAGGTCACGCCCGAGAATGTGAGTGCGGCGGAGGCTGTGTGGCCGGAGCAAAACGAACTGAACATAGCCTTTGCGGACTTGATCGACGCCAAGGCGCAGCGCAACCGCTCCGATGGCGCGCGGAGCGTTCCGTACTCGATCAACATCATCGACCAACTGACGGGACGCCCTTACCGAATTACAGTCGTGGGTAATCCCGACCTGAGTGCGGTGCGGGTCATGATGATCGGGATGCGCAATCCGAAATCGGCGGATGAGCAGAATAAGAGTTTCTGTTTGTGGGTGAACGAACTCCACGTCGAGGGCTTCGACCAAACTTCCGGCGAAGCCGCCGTAGCGCAACTTAACGCCAAACTAGCCGATTTCGCCACCGTGACGGCTTCGGGACGCATCGAAACCTTCGGCTTTGGCAGCGTACAGCAGCGCATCGGCGAGCGCGCCCGCGCCACCACCAGCGAGTTTGGGATTTCGTCCAATATCCAGGTAGACAAGTTGTTGCCGCAGCAATGGGGTTTCAGCATTCCGCTCTACGTCAACTACGATAAGCGGCGCATCGTGCCGCACTTCAACCCGCTCGACCCCGACACGCCCCTGACTACCTCGCTGGACAACCTTGACGGGCCGGAAGCCCGCAACCGATTCCGAAATTTGGTAGAGGACAATACCGTGCGGCGGGGTATCAACCTTTCCAACGTCAGGAAAACCAAGACGAAGGAGGGTGCGAAAAGCCATTTCTACGATTTTGAGAACCTGGCGTTTACCTATGCGTACAGCGATATGCTGCGTACCAATATTCTGACCGAAGAATATTCGCAACGTATGTACCGGGGCGGCGTAGCTTATACCTTTTCGGCCCAGCCCAAGGCGTTCGAGCCGTTCCGCAAGTGGGAGACGGAAAGCCGCTACCTGAATTTTATTAAAGATTTTAACCTCACATTGCTGCCTACGCAGGTGTCGGTACGGGCCGATGTGGATCGGAGTTTTACCAAAACCCAACTCAGGAACTCCGACCTGACCACGGCTGGGATGCAGCCTTTTTACGAAAAGTACTTCTGGTTCAACCGCTACTACGATCTCAACTGGAACCTGACGCGCAACGTGGTGCTACAATACAACACCGTCGCCAACGCCATCATCGACGAGCCGCAGGGCGATATCAATACCGAGATAAAGCAGGACTCGTTGTGGGATAATTTTAAGAAGCTGGGTCGTATCAAGAATTTCGATCAACGCATCAGGCTCACCTATCGCTTGCCGCTGGACAAACTACCCCTCACTGACTGGATGACGGCCGATTATAACCACACGATTGCCTACAATTTCCAGGCGAATGCTTTGGGGCTGGTAGATTCTTTGGGCATTCCGTTTGGCAATATCGTGCGTAACAGCCGCGAGCGTGGTATAACGGGCCGGGTAGATTTCGTGGCCCTTTACAACAAACTCAAGTACCTCCGTTTTGCCAACTCGCCTTCGCAGGAACGGAAAAACTTTGCCCGCAGTCCGGGTGATATCGAGGATCTACCCGCTCCGCCGAGCAAGGCTTTGAAGAATATCGCCCGCGTGTTAATGACGGTGCGGGGCATCAATGTCAGCTATACAGTGCTGGAAACTACCGCTCTGCCGGGCTTCCTGCCCACGCCGAGTTACTTTGGGCTGTCTGACGCCAACGCACCGGGCTTACCCTTCGTGCTGGGCAATCAGGATAGGAACATCCACGTGGAAGCCGCCAACAAAGGCTGGATTACGCCCAGTACCGTACAGAACCAGCCGTTCCAGCAGACGGTACAGAAAAATTTTAATTTCAGAACGACCCTGGAGCCGTTCAAGGATTTCAGAATGCAGATCGAAGGCCGTCTGACGCGGCAGGATGCCTACCAGGAATTCTACCGTCCCGACGCGCCCGGTGGTTCGTACGTGAGTCAAAGTCCGGTGCGTAACGGGCAGTTTAGTATGTCGTTCCTGTCGTTCCGTACGGCCTTTGCCAAGGTGCAGCGCGACAACGAATCGCCCGTCTTTGATCAATTTCGCGACTACCGAACCGTCCTGAAAGACCGCTTGAATGAGGAGAATAAGAGTGATGGAGAGTACAACGAGAATTCGCAGGATGTGCTGATTCCGGCCTTCTTTGCGGCCTACACGGGCAAAGACCCAAACACGGTGCGCATTTCGCCCTTCCTGGGCTTTCCAATGCCTAACTGGCGCATTGACTACAATGGTCTGGCGCAGGTAAAGCCCTTCAAGAAACTGTTTAGCTCGTTCACGCTCACGCACAATTATATTTCCAATTATAGCGTCGGCAACTTTACTTCCTCGCTGGGATACGAGGCACTGTACGTCAATTTGGCCGTGACGGGTTACCCGCTTTCGGGCCGCAACAACTACCTGGGGCAGTACGTCCCGGTATTTGTCATGAGTACCGTAACGATGCAAGAGAAATTCTCACCGCTGATCGGGGTAAATTTCCGAACGCAAAGCCGCATCACGGGCCGGGTGGACTATAACCGCGACCGGACGATTGCCCTGAATCTGGCTAACTCGCAGGTAGCCGAACTATTCAATCAGGATCTGACAATCGCCATTGGCTTCACCAAGAACAACGTATCGATTCCATTCAAAATAAATGGGGTGAAGAAAAAGCTGAAAAACGACCTGATCTTCAATTTCAGCATGACCTTTCGCGACACGCGCTCCATTCAGCGTAAATTCGACGGGCAAACTATCCCCGTGGCCGGAAACATCAACTTCCAACTCCGGCCAACCCTAGCCTACCAGGTCAACAACCGCCTGAACGTGCAATTCTACTTCGACCGGACCTTCAACGATCCGCTGGTAACCAACTCGTTCTACCGCTCCACTACGGCGGGCGGCGTGCAGGTGAAGTTTAATTTGGCGGAGTAGTTGGTTTAGTTGACAGTTGACAGTTGAGAGTGCTTTGATCCGCCATCACCCTGCCGCTACTTCGTCATATACTGGCCCCAAACTACGTTCCAAACCTGTTCCCTGCATGTAGGTGACGCCGGGAATACTAGTGATTTTCAGGATTTCCTCTTTTGATTTTCCGGCCTTTACTTCTTTCTCGACGTAAACTACCGTCTTTTCCAAAAAATCTTGGAAGAGCTTGATTTCTTCCTGGCCACCCGTGATTTTCTCGGGATCGAAGGCGTGGCCGAAGACGAAAAGGGTTTTCTCATCAAAGGTTTTCTGGGCTTTGTCGAGAACTTTGATCCAACTTTTCACGCTGGCTCCAGCCGAAGCGTCCACGAACGGATAGCGTCCGTTAAACAACAAATCGCCCATGTGGGCAATGTTGGCGTTCTCAAAATGCACGATGCTGTCGCCATTGGTGTGGCCCGCGCCGAAGTAGTGCATCTTGATACTTTCCTGGCCGATTTTCTGCTTCCAGGTGTCGGCGAAGGTCGTGTCGGGGAAAAGCTGCTTATCCACATTGTTTTGTTTTTCAGCCACATTCCGCTGGTTTTGGGCCGAGTTGGCGTGAGCCACTACTTTTGCGGCAATGCCTTTGAAGGCGATATTACCGCTCGAATGGTCACCGTGGTGGTGGGTGTTGATGAGGTAGGAAATGGGCCGCTCATCGTTGATTTTGCGCAACGCGGCGATCAGGTGTTCCGACTGCTCCGGGAATTGCGTGTCCACCACAGCGATACCTTCTTTGGTAATCAAATAGGCGATGGTGCCGCCTTTCTCGGTGAAGACACCCACCCCGCCGCGCAGGTCACGCATTTTGTAGGGGTCCTCGGCCAGTAGTTGAGCCAAAAGATCTTTAGAGGCAAACAGAGAAACGCCCGTCAGGGCGGAGGCTTGAAGAAAATGACGACGCTGCATGAAGCTAAATAGGTTGGTTGACAAAGATTTTGCAAGATAACCAAACAAGGCCGCATTGGTTTTCAAATTTGCGGCAACGTCCAGCGATTTGCCAAGCTCAAAAAATCCATTTGGAAATTCCCCCCTACCTTATGTTCTTTGTAAAAATAATTTCAACGAGGATTGAGCGGCTACTCGGAGTGCCTTGATTACTGAACTGATGTTGGAATCAAAGGCACTCTCAACTCTCAACTCTCAACTTTCAACTTTCAACTAAATAAATGCTTTTCCCCGAAGAACTCAAATACACCGAAGATCACGAATGGGTACGCCTGGAAGGCGACACGGCCACCGTCGGTATCACTGACCACGCGCAAAACGAACTGGGCGACATTGTTTACATCGACGTGACTACCGTGGGCGAATCGTTGAGTAAGAGCGAAGTTTTTGGCTCGGTAGAGGCTGTTAAGACGGTTTCTGACCTTTTTCTGCCAGTGGCTGGTGAGGTGCTGGAAGTCAATTCTGCGCTGGATAATACTCCCGAAGCCGTAAACAACGATCCCTACGGTGATGGCTGGGTTATCAAGATGAAGGTCTCCGACCCTGGTGAGCTGGACGCTTTGATGTCGGCGGAAGAATACAAAACGTTCGTGGGCGCCTAGCCGCCTGATTCATTGATTGGAAGCTCCGAGAGGAGCTTTTTTTATGAAAATCCGTAAGAAGACTGAATGAACATACTCCTACGCTCGGTAAAAATCGTGGACAAAGGCTCGCCTCTAAACGGGCAGGTCCGAGATTTACTTTTGCAAGATGGCCGAATCGCCAGTATCGGCGAAGGGTTAGAGACAGAGGATGCGGAAGTCCGGGAGGGAAAAGGCTGGTGCGTGTCGCCGGGCTGGGTGGATATGCGCGTAGCCTCGCGTGACCCTGGCTACGAACACGAGGAAGACCTCGATTCGGTGCGCCGCGCGGCTGCACGGGGTGGCTTCACTGAAATAGTATTGCTACCCAATTCAAAGCCCGTCGTGGACGCCAAGGATACGCTCAACTACGTGCGGCAGCCGCGACTTAACCATCCTGTGCGCGTCCACGTTGCCGCCGCCGTTACGCATAAGGCCGAGGGCGTGGATTTTACAGAAATGATCGATCTGCACCACGCCGGAGCTGTGGCATTTACTGATGGTGAAATACCCATTCAGAATGCGGATATTCTGCTCAAAGCGCTGCTGTACCTGCGTCCGCTGAACGCATTGCTCATCAATCGCCCCGAGGATCAGCAGTTGACGCTGTTTGGACAAATGAATGAGGGCATCACAAGTACCCTGCTGGGACTCAAAGGAATGCCCGCCCTGGCTGAAGAAATGATGCTGAGCCGTGACCTGAAACTACTGGCCTACGCTACCGAGAAAGTTGGCCCGCAGCCGCAAGGCGACGAGGATGATTCCGCGCAAAAGCAGCTTCCTCAACTCCACGTGTCGCTGCTGTCCACCGCCCGCGCCGTGGCCCTGATCCGCGAGGCCAAATCGCAGGGTTTGCCCGTGAGTTGTGATGTGGCTGCCCACCAACTGGTGTATGACGACACTGCGCTGATGGATTTCGATACAAACTTGAAAGTAAATCCGCCATTCCGCGCCCCGAGTGATATTGCCGCCCTGCGCGAGGGTTTGGCCGACGGAACTATCGACTGCCTCGTATCGGACCATAGCCCGCACGATGAGGAGAGCAAAAACGTCGAGTTCGACCAGGCCGCTTTTGGTATCACCGCGTTGGAAACGACCTTCTCGCTTGCTCAGATGCACAGCGACCTTCCCCTGGAAGATATTGTTGAAAAGCTAACTACCTGTCCCCGAAAAATTCTACGCCTGCCTGCTGCAACCATTGCCGAAGATCAACCCGCCAACCTGACTATCTTTGCTCCCGAAGAAACCTGGACGTTTGACAAACCCTTCTCCAAATCGAAAAACTCTCCTTTTTTAGGTCAAGAATTGCGGGGGAGGGTAGTGGGAGTAGTGAATGGAGGTGTTTTTGTTTAACTGTTGAATCGTTGAACTGTGTAATTGATGTGGAACTGTTTATTTGTTGAAAGACG
>NZ_JBGSXF010000004.1:0-8181 GCF_041751555.1 Persicitalea sp.
ACGCGTTACCCACGGGATATCTACGAAAACGGCGGTTCCGACGCACCGCCTAAGGTTTACGCACGCGGTTCTCTGGTACTTTGGACGAGCGACTCGACCATCACGCCCGACCTTGCGGCGCTTACGGGTCCAGCCATTAGAAAAATAGCTTTGGCCAATCCCCAGACTGCACCCTACGGCACAGCCGCCGTGCAGGTAATGGAAAAGGCGGGACTGTACGAGCAAGTAAAAAGTAAGCTTGTTTACGGCGAAAGCATCGCCCAAACTACCCAATACATCGCCACCAGCGCGGCAGACGTCGGCTTTACCGCTCTCTCGATGGTACTTTCGCCCGAAATGGCAGGCAAGGGGCGCTGGGTAAAACTGGATTCCACGTCCTACGCACCCATCGATCAGGCGGCGGTGCTATTGAAGCACAGCGAGTCTTCTCCCAAACGTGAGAAAAGTCTTGAGTTCTATAACTTCCTGTATTCGGAGCAAGCCAAGGTAATTTTTCGAAAATATGGCTACTTGGTACCATGAATACAGAACCCCTTTTTCTTACTTTCAAATTAGCTTCGCTGACGACGCTGATTCTGTTCGGATTAGCCCTGCCGCTGGCCTATTGGCTGGCGTATAGCAAGTTTCGGGGCAAAGTTCTGGTAGAGGCTATCGTAGGAATGCCGCTGGTACTGCCTCCTTCGGTACTGGGATTTTATTTGTTGCTGGCTTTCAGTCCCAACCATTTTTTCGGGAATTGGATCGAAGAAGTCTTTGGGCTGCGGTTGGTTTTTTCGTTTCCGGGATTGGTCGTGGCCTCGGTGATTTACAGTCTGCCTTTCATGGTGTACCCATTGCAGGCGGGTTTGCAAGCCCTGCCCGCTTCGCTACGCGAGGCCTCCTATACCATGGGCAAAAGTGCGTGGACTACCTTTCTGAAGGTACTTCTACCCAATGCTAAATCCGCTATTCTGACCGCTCTCGTATTGACTTTCGCCCACACAGTGGGAGAATTCGGGGTAGTTCTAATGATTGGTGGCAATATTCCCGGCGTGACTCGGGTGGCCTCCCTGGCGATTTACAACGAAGTGGAAGCCCTCAACTACCCCACCGCCAACCAGTACGCCCTCGTACTTTTTGTGATTACCTTTGCCATTCTGCTGCTGGTTTATTCAATTAACAACCACCTTTTCCGTGTCCGACGCCCCGCTTGAACTCCAACTACGCCACGACCTGCGCACCGCCGCCGGCCCCGTGACGATGGAGGTGGCTCTGCGGCTGGAAAGCGGCTCGATTACCGCCCTCACCGGGCCGTCGGGCGTAGGGAAAACTACCCTGTTGCGTATAATAGCGGGTTTGGTGAAGCCGCAATCGGGACGTATTGCCTTTGGACGAGAAGTTTGGCTGGATACGGAGCAGAAGATTTTCCAGAAACCACAACTACGCCAGGCAGGGTTGGTTTTTCAGGACTACGCGCTTTTTCCCCACCTCAGCGTTGAGCAGAATGTGGCATTTGCCCTAAAAAAAGGCCAAGATCCTGGCCGCGTTGACGAACTGCTGCGTGAAGTGGAACTCACCCAACTCGCCGACCGCCGACCGCATCAGCTTTCGGGTGGACAACAGCAGCGCGTGGCGCTGGCCCGAGCGCTGGCATCTCGCCCGCGATTGCTATTACTGGACGAGCCGCTCTCGGCCCTTGACCGATCTATGCGCCAGCGGCTGCAGGATTATTTGCTGGAAATTCAGCAACGCTACCAGCTCACGATTTTGCTAGTCACGCATGATTTGGGGGAAATTTTCCGCCTGGCCGATCAGGTCGTGGAAATGGAAACAGGAAAAATCAAACGGCAGGGAACGCCTGAACAGGTTTTTGCGAAGGTACATTCGTTAGCAGATGGCCCTGGGCTTTATGGGGAAGTAGTTTCTTGTAAAATTGAAAACGGGCAAGCTACGGTTCAGGCGTTAATCGCTCAAAAAATTCACAAATTTCGGCTACCTGCTGACCAGGCCGCCGATCTGGTACCTGGGCGCTCGTTCCTGCTCCGCTATTCGGTGGATACACCCGTTGTGGAGGTAATACGATAGAGGTACAGACGGGCATAAAATCATTGTTTAAGGGGCAAGATCACGTGAAAAGCCGCACCCTTTCCTTGTTCCGACTCAGCCCAAATGCGTCCTCTGTGATTCTCCACCACTTTCTTGCACAAAGCTAGTCCGACACCCGTACCCCGGTAAGCTTCCTGGTTGTGCAGCCGTTTGAAAAGCTCGAAGATTTTTTCGGCGTATTGGGGTTCAAAGCCGATCCCATTGTCCTGGATGGAAAATTGAAAGTATTTCTTTCTCGTCGGAAGCCCCCACTTTTTGCAGTCTTTCCCAGTCAACACTGCACAAGAGATGCGTACAATGGGTGGTCGCTCGGGCTTGGCAAACTTGACCGCATTATTGATGAGATTGTAAAACAGCTGGTGCATTTGCAACGGAATTGCCTCGATCAAGGGTAGTTGTGTCTTCTGAATCGTGGCCGACTTCTGGGCGATGAGCAGTTCGAGATCACTCTCAATATTAGCCACGATGTCGTCTAAATTTACCTGGGTGAAGAGTTCTTCGCGACTAACACGGCTAAAATCCAGCAGGTCTTTCAACAGGTTGGACATGCGGTCCACCGAAACCATAATTCGGTCGAGTGAACCCTGCGATCCGGAACTCAACTTCTCAAAATCCTGAATCTTGATACGCTCGGAGAATATCTTGATTTTTCGCACCGGTTCCTGCAAGTCGTGTGAGGCGATATAGTTGAACTGCTGCAACTCGTCGTTTACGCGCCGCAGATGTTCGTTAGCGGCTTCCAGTTCGCCGGTTCGCTCGGCTACTTTTTGTTCCAGGGTGTCATTGGCTATTTTTTGGTCGTGAATGTCGGTGCAGGTTCCAAACCAATGGGTGATCTCGCCAGTCTCGCTGGTAAGCGGGGTTGCCCTGGCCAGTAGCCAGCGATACACCCCGTCGGCCCGTCTCATGCGGTATTCGGTTTCGTAGCGTTCGCCGGTTTCGAGGCAGTGGTTCCATACCTTCCAGGTGCGATCCACATCGGCCGGATGCAGCAGTTTGGCCCAGCCGGTGTCTTTGGTTTCCTCAAAGGTTAGTCCTGTGAACTGGTACCAGCGCTCATTGAAAAAATCGTGGTAGCCCTCGGCATCGGTTGTCCATACGAGCTGTGGCATAAAATCGGACATCTGCCGGAGTTGCGCCTCGCTTTGTTTTAGCACTTCTTCCGCCTTGACCTGGTCGTTGATATCCGTGTTGGTGCCGATCCACTGCTGTACTTTGCCCGCCTTATCCTTAACCGGATATACTCTGGTCAGAAACCAGCGATAGTACCCATCCCGACCTCGCAGCGGAAAAGTCAGTTCCCAGGGTTCATCATTCTGCCAGGCTTCTGAAGCGAACGCCACCACCTGGGCAACATGATCCGGGTGGTGGACCATTTGCCAACCCCAGCCCTCCATCTCTTCCAGGGTGGTGCCTGTGTACTCATACCAGCGGTCGTTGTACCAATGGATGTACCCATCGCGGGTGGCCATCCAGCCCAGCTGCGGGATTGCGTTGACCATTGTCAGAAACTGGGCCTGATTTTCAGCGATTTTCTTGTTATCGGTGATGTCGGAAACAAAAATATTCATGCCCCGCGAGGTTGGCCTCGTCCATATGTAGTACCATGTGTTCACTTCTTCGGCAAAGTATTCCATAGACTCTGCCTCGCGAGATTTCATACACCGCTGGCAAAAATGGTAGAGGGGTGAGTCCAGGAGCATCGGGAATGCCCCCCATAAGGAGCGACCAATAATTTCGTCGCGGGATTGGGTACTCCAGTCGACGGTTTGGCTATTCAAATAGAGGACATTCCAGTCAAAATCGACGGAAACGAAAGCATCTGACATGCCTTCGATGGTTTCTTGGTAAATGCTTTCCAATGCAGTATAGAACGGGAGTGACCCTTGATTTTAGGATAATAAAGGATTGTGACGATAGGTTAAAAGTAGTACTTTCGTATTACCTATTCCTTTTTTATTCCAAAATTCTCCTAAACACCGTTTTTTCTATGAAAATACTGCTTTCCTACCTTCGATTTACCGTCTTACTGTTTCCCCTCTTGGCCATGCAATCAGACAAGCCGCTGCGTGTCATCTTCTTCGGCGACTCTATTACCCAGGCGGGAGTAGGTCAAACGGGCTACATCACGCAACTACGCGCTATGTTACAGGATAAAGGACTGGGCGATCAGTATGAGTTGATGGGAGCGGGTATTGGTGGTAATAAGGTCTATGATCTGTACCTGCGAATGGATGAGGACGTACTTGCCAGGAAACCCGACATCGTGTTCATTTACGTGGGAATCAACGATGTGTGGCACAAAGCAACCCACGGTACGGGTACGGATTACGATAAGTTTTTAAAGTTTTACCAAGCCATTATCAAGAAGTTGCAGGACAATAACATCCGGCCCATTCTGTGCACGCCATCCGTCATAGGCGAACGCACCGACTACTCCAACGAGCAGGATGGCGACTTAAACCGCTACGCTAACGCCATCCGCGTGCTAGCCGACCAGCACAGCCTTACGCTGGTGGACTTGCGCAAGGATTTCCAGAAGTACCTGGAAAAACATAACAAAGACAACGAGGAGAAAGGCGTCCTAACCCGCGACCGTGTTCACTTGACCGAGGCGGGCGACAAGTTCGTGGCGGAAGAAATGATGGCGGGGCTTTTAAAAAAATAGTGAGGACCGCGGGGCGCCCCGAGGCGGCTGGCGCTCCAGTGATGAGTGATGAGTGATGAGTGATGAGTGATGAAGGTAAGTTTACTCAAGCATTAATTCATCGCTCTTCCCCCAAACTACCTTTTGATCCAGTAGCTCCATTCCAAAGAACACCAGGACTGCCGCCGTGATGAAGGGAAGATAGGAACTGAATGCCTGGAAAGATTTTGCCATTTCGGGTGACAATATCCAGGACATGACCAAACCGACAATCACGGTCAGGCCGATGGCCCCTGCTAGGAACAGGTTCTGCCATTTTCTGGATTCGGCTTCTTTTACTTCCAGTTGGGCTATTACTCGATCGCCCAAGTCGGCTGGAATTTCCACGGCATCGAGCCTGGGAAAAGTAGCGAAAAGCAGGGCGTACACCCGCGCATCCTCATCGGTACGGGCAAGTTCGGCGAAAGCCTGCGGATCGTTTTCATACAGATCCTGCAACTCCTGGTCGGTGTGTTTATTCTCCATAAATGAATGATAGAATGAGTGAATGATAGAATGATAGAATACAGATAAACAGCTTATTCACTCATTCTATCACCGCGCGGGCGGCCGCCTCGGGGCGCCCCGCCGTCTCTCATTCAAAATTAAATTAGGTGCCTGCTGCCACGAATGGCGTCTTTTAATAGTTTTCTTCCTCTAAACAGATAGCTTTTCACGGTACCTTCCGGGAACCCACTAATTTCTACGATTTCGGCGTAGCTCATTTCCTGGATGTGGAACAGGTCGATGAGCGTCCGGTACGGAAGTGGTAGTTTTTCGATGGCTTCGTGAACTACCGTTTTTAGCTCTTTGGCTTCCAGGCGATCAGTCGGTGTGTCGGCACCGTCCGTGATGCGCTCGCGGAAGGCTTCTTCGTCCACATCGGCGGAATTCTGCAATATATCGCGTTTTCTGACGTGGCTCAGCGCCTGATTGTAGGCAATTTTAGCGATCCAGGTCGACAGTTTGGACTCCTGATTGAAAGTGTCCAGCTTATCATGAACTTTCAGAAACACTTCCTGGCAGATATCCTCCGTGTCGGGCGCATTCCCGACGATTTTCCATACCACGCCGTACACCAGCCGCTCATTCGACTTGATGAGCCATCGGAAGGCGTGGCGATCACCCGCCAGAATTCGCTTGATGAGGGTTGCGTCGTTTACCATGTACTTCCCGTTCGACGCAAATCCCGTCGGCAGGGTTGCAGAAAATTTTAATTTCTTGAAAAAAAGAAAAACTGCAACTTTTCAAAAGGCGGCGGCGTCCAACGGGGACAAACTAATTTTAACCCTTTAAACTAAAAAGACATGGCTGGTATAATTGCTGTTATGATCCCCATCGCGACTACGTTTATCCTTTTCTGGGGCATCATTGGTATTCTGCGGATCGTCAAAGAATCCAAAATCAAAGCACGAATGGTGGAGCTAGGCCACCTGGAACCCGACAAACAATGGATCGTCCAGAAATCCGCCAACGTGGCTGACACCTATTCTAACCTCAAATACGGGATTTTACTTCTGAGTATTGGAATTGGCTTCATGCTCGTCAAGGACTTGGACATCGAACTCGACACGACTACCGTCCTGGGCATACTCACGATAGTGTCGGGCGTTGGGTTTTTGATTTACTTCGGGATAATGAAGTACTTGTATCGGAAGGCAGACTAACTACCCCACGGTAGCGACCGACTACCCCTACCCTTTTCCGTATCGACGACCCGGTCCAAAGAAGAGGGAAGCCGACTTTCGAAAGACCGGAGCCGTTAGCGCACGGCCAGGCTTCGCCAGAGATACAGCGTCAGGTAGGCCTCGTGGCCTTGGAAAGGGGCGAAGACGGAAGCTAGTTCTGTGCGGGAGGGGCGCTTAGGCAGTTTTTTTAATGCCGCTAATGCGTTGTAAAGGCCCACATCGCCATAAGGAACGGAAGTAGGTACTTTCAGAGACTTCATCAATGAATAATGGGCCGTCCACTCTCCGACACCACGTAGCGAGGTGAGTCTCTGCACCATTGCCTCGGTAGTTGGCAAAGCCAGTAGCTGTGCTTTGGAAATCTCGCCCGACTCGAAAGCATTAGCTACACCGATGAGGTACTCGGCCTTGCGGCCGGAGAATTGTAAAGGACGCAGTTGCTCCACGGTCAAAGCCACCACGCGGGCGGGTGTTGGGAATGCGTGAAAAACGTGGTCGTCGTAAGTAATTTTTTCGCCCGCCAGTTCTACGATTCGCCTTTTTAGAGAATAGGCAAAGGACAAATTGATCTGCTGCCCGATGATGCTCCAGCAAATGGCCTCAAATAAATCGGGAATACCAATCAGCCGAAGACCAAAAAATTCCTTAGCCATAAAGGCTAGTTCATCGTCGGCTTTTAATCGCTCGTAAAAAGGCGCGAGATTCGCCCCCAAATCAAAAAGCGCGATGACCTGCTCCCGCAAGTCGTTCTCTTCGACCAAGTCGCCGCCCCGAAACTGCACCAGTAGTTTCCCCTCCTCTTCCGAAATTTCCAGTAAAGCCACCTTCTTCCCTACCCTGAAAGGCTTGGTTACAGAAGTCTCCGTTACCCGGTGCATGATGTCGTCGTAGTTCCGATCCAGAAACCACAGGCATTCCCGGAAGCTGAAAATCGGCGGAATCGGCAGTAAGAAATCAGGTGCAAGCTTGTTCACTAGTTCAAAATCAAGCTTCCCACAGCGTGGCCGGATAGTGTCCCGCGTCGTGAAGTACCTGTAAAGCCGCTTGCACCGTCGGCTTATCCTCGGGATAAGTCACGCCGAACCAATCGGATTTACTGGTAAACACCCGGCAATTGCCCTGGTTGTGATAAATCAGATTCGTGACAATCAGGGGAATATAAAACTCAGCCTTTGGATTGTCGGCGTTTTCCCTCGCAAATTCCTGAAACTGCGCTTCCATGAGCGGAAATGCGCTGGGTTTGAAACCCCAGAAATTCATCGACACAGGCGTATAGGGTGGAATCTCCGTTAGAATATCGTCCTCTTCAAAATAAACATTGCCGACTTTATCCGGGAAAATCTTGGTGCGTTCCGTTACAGACGAAAGGTTGCCGTCGGCTTTTACAATGCAGACGCCCCGGGACACCGTACCGTTTTCAGACAACGTGCGCTTCAACTCATAGCCAATCATGGCGTGTTGCTGGTCGTCGGTATCGGTGGACAGAAATTCGGCCATTGTGGCAAAGGATTCCCGCCCGTAAAAATCATCGGCATTGATAACAGCAAACGGTTCGCCGGTCTGCGGCCAGGCGCAGAGCGTGGCGTGGCCCGTTCCCCATGGCTTGGCGCGAGTTACCTCGCCCAACTCTTCAGGAACGTATGACTGGATGCCCTGAATGGCGAAGTCGTAGTCTATCTTGCCGCGCAGCCGGGGCGCGAAAGTTGCTTCGACATCGTCCTT
>NZ_JBGSXF010000005.1:0-12084 GCF_041751555.1 Persicitalea sp.
TCCCGAATACCTATGTGGAAATTGGGGCGGTCATCGCCGAACTGGGACGCCAACCCCGCGCCGCCAAAAAGTTTTTTGAAAAGTACCAGGATCGGGTACTTTTTGGTAAAGATAGCTGGGTACCTGCCGAGTACGTGACCTACTTCCGCGTACTGGAAACCGAAGACGAGTACTTTCCCTACCATAAAAAGTACCATGCCTTCTGGCGGATGTACGGACTGGGGTTGTCGGATGAAGTTTTGAAGAAGTTGTACTATAAGAATGCTTTGAAGATTATTCCTGGGTTGGATCGGAGCGGGTTTCCTGACTAAAACAAATCCGTCTAACTGCCGGGGTTTTAAATTTCTTTTGGTGGGTGGGTCTGTTATAAACACGAGTATTACTGGAATAGCGCTCAGGCAGTAACACAACCAAAGTTTATCTAGTCTTATTTCATAGAAACAGTCAACTTACTTTCATACCCCATGATTAAGCGTGTCTTGCTGAATGTAATATTCCTGAGTCAACTCTTGTTTTCTTGCCAAACCGAAGCCACCCAACACTCACAAACGAAATCGCCGGAAATTACTCAAAAACCAGCCTACGAATCTGAAAACCTCATCGTCAAAAAGCTTTCCGACCACGTCTATCAGCACATTTCCTACCTACAAACGGAGAGTTTTGGAAAAGTGGCCTGCAACGGCATGATCGTGGTCAACGGGAAAGAGGCGATCGTTTTCGATACCCCTACCGATGATGCCGGAGCGCGGGAGTTGATCGACTACCTCACCGAC
Source organism: Persicitalea sp. (assembly GCF_041751555.1). Classification (NCBI taxonomy): domain Bacteria; kingdom Pseudomonadati; phylum Bacteroidota; class Cytophagia; order Cytophagales; family Spirosomataceae; genus Persicitalea; species Persicitalea sp. Next base: position 774 of record NZ_JBGSXF010000005.1, read on the forward strand.
ACGTTGCACAGCAAACTTAATGGGGTAGTCGCCACACACTTTCACGCTGACTGCATCGGTGGGTTAGCTCCGTTTCATGAAAAGGGTATCCCCTCATACGCCGAGAATCGTACGCTTGTCTTACTGAAAGATAAAGAGGTTGCTAAGCCGCAAAATGGTTTTGACAATTCCCTCGCACTCAAAGTCGGTAATCAGAAAGTGTACGCGCAATTCATCGGTGAAGGCCACACCAAAGACAACATTACTGGCTATTTCCCCGCTGACCGGACGATGTTCGGTGGTTGTTTAGTTAAAGAAGTCGGGGCCGGAAAGGGAAATCTGGAAGACGCCAACGTCGCCGCTTGGCCAGAGACAATAAGGCAGATCAAAGTGAAATACCCCGAAGTGAAGACGATTATACCGGGTCATGGTAAAGTAGGCGGCACGGAATTACTGGACTTTACAATGATGCTATTTGAAAAGGAGTAGGTCAAATGGCTTATGTAATTCTTTAAGGGAACGGGTGTTAAACTATTCAGCGGGTCAGTTGGAGTAGAGTAGATTACATTCCTTCTTTATTTTCAGAACCATTTTCCCAAAGGCTGGGTTAATGGAAACGATGTAGGTACATCAATTTTAACAACCAAACAAAACAATTAACATCATGAAAAAAACCATCCTCTCACTCGCATTATTGGCTACGGCTTCTTTTGCTTTCGTAGCTTGTGAATCCAAAGACAACTCCGATTCCGAAGACATGGAAGAAGTAGCCGGAATTCCTGACGGCACGATGAACGTAGATTTGGCCGCGAGCGAAGTCAATTGGGAAGGCACTATGGTGGGCATGTATTCCCACTCCGGCGACGTAAAGCTAACTGATGGCAACGTGACCGTGACCGATGGCAAAATCACGGGCGGCAACTTCACGGTGGACTTGACGACGATCAACCCCACCGACGACAATTTTGACCCCGAGAAAGATCGTACACCCGAAAAGCTGGTAGGACACCTTTCTTCCGACGACTTCTTCGCGGTTGAGCAAAACCCTAAGGCTACCTTCGAGATTACTGGTTCGGATGGCAGCACCGTAATGGGCAACCTTACGGTTCGTGGCAAAACCAATCCCGAAGAAGTAAAGAACGTTACGATTTCAGAAGAAGGCGGAAAAGTGACCATGACGGGCGATCTGACCTTCGATCGCACAAAGTACGATGTGTCTTTCAAGCACCCCATGCAGGAAATGGTGCTCTCAAATGACGTAGAAATGAAAGTAAAACTCGTCGCTGGTAACTAAGGTGATCCAGCTGGTTTTAAAAAAGGTGTTTCTGGCTGAGGCTGGGAACACCTTTTTTTATTCAATGCCCTAAGCCAATTTTTTGGATACGCTTTGAACCGCGTTTTCGTTTTGACCAGAACCTGCCAATTTTATTTCGAATGACAAACGATCTGCAACCCGTGCTGCAATACCTTGAAGTACTCTCTGTCAAAATCGCCAAACTTGAAGCCGAGCAAATTGTGGCCCGCAATATGATCGCCAAACTTGCCGCACGAATCCACCAAGTAGAATATGAGGAAATGGAAGCCCTGCAAGGCCGCATGGAGCAATCAGCCAAACAAGCTCTACTACCTGCCCTCATGCAAGGAATGGTAGTACTTTCCGAAAGCGACGTTCGCCAGCATTTGGGGCTGAATTCCTAGAAAAGCAGGGGGAGAATGGAATTGGGCGCAAATGCACCTTTGCGTGCCTTATTTTACAGATAGTACTTAGCGTCACTCTACTTCCAAAATTCCTCCCTTCAAGTGGTAGATCGTTTTTTCAGCCCAAGCCGGAACCCGGCAGTAGTCCATTGCTGCCACCTTGCTGCGAGTACCGTTGGTGCAGATCACGATGATTGGATCGTGATCTTCCAGCAATTTCCGATCCTCACGAATTTTTGAAAGCGGGATATTGACACCGCCCTCGTTGAACTCCTCAAATTCCCAGGGTTCGCGCACGTCCACGACTACCGCCTTCGGCTCTCGCCTTAGTTCATTCATTTGGGCCAGCGTAATGTCCTGGTACTTTTTTCTGGGCATAGAGTGAGTTCTTCTTTTTCCAAAAATACAATTCCAATTCTTGTCTTCAAAAACAAAAAGCACCTCACCTTAAGGTGAAGTGCTTTTTGAAATTCATCTGGAAGCAAGAGTGATGAAAAAATTTACTGAACCGCAATCACCTTGAACTCCGTGCGGCGATTCAACTGGTATTGGCTTTCCGTACAGTTCTCGCCGTCCACGCAATCGTTCACGGGTTGGCTTTCGCCGTAACCGCGCGCTACCAGGCGCATCGGACTAACGCCCCGGCGCACCAGGTAGTCGTAAGCCGCGCGAGCCCTTCGCTCCGAGAGCTTCTCGTTGTAAGCATCGTTAGCACGGCTGTCGGTGTGTGAACGCAACTCCACGGTCATTTCAGGATATTTTTTCAAAAGCGACACGACGCGGTCAAGCTCCTTAGCCGCATCGGGACGTATAAAAAATTTATCGAGATCGTAGTAGATATTATCCAGGCGGAAGACATCGCCTTCGCCGTAAATCCCAACGTTGTTTTCTACTACCTCACCGCGCCGCCTGGTCTTGATTTGGTTCTGGTCGCGGGTGTACTTGTCTTTTTCGGTCGTGATGGTGTAGTTAGAATTGGGGTCCATAGTCAGCTCGTACTGCCCGTCGGGCCCGGTAGTCACAGTTTCCTCGGAATTGTCTTTATCGTTTCGCAGCGTCACCCTGACACCATCGGCGGGTTTCAAGTCCACCTCTTTACGGATGGTACCTCTAACGATAGAAGTGTTTTCACTCCGATCCAGGTAGATTGAAAGCCCCATGCTCGGGTTTGACGATTGGGTGAGCGTAGAGAAACGGACGCTATTAGCAGCATACCCTTCCTTAATCGCTCTGAACTCATATTCCCTGGATGATTCGAGACACATTCTTACGCTGCCGTCCATGCCCGTCTGTTGCAATTGCTGGTTGACGCCGTTCTTCACTACCCGAACGTCGGCATTTTCTATCGCTTCCTTTGTTTTTGCATCGTACACGAAGATATTCAGTTGTTTGCACACCCGGCGGAAGCTGTAGATATTGTCGTCGGAAGCTCCGCGCTTGCGATTGGAACTGAAATACCCTGACATGCGATTGGCGTCGGTAATAAACCCAAAATCGTCACTAGAGGAATTGATCGGTGCGCCAATATTTTCGACACCTTTCAGCGCGATATCGCCCCGCATCTCGGCTGAGAAGACGTCTAAGCCACCTAAGCCCTCATGGCCGTCGGATGAGAAATATAGTGTTCCGTCGGCATCTACATAAGGGAACATTTCGTTGCCCTCTGTATTGATTTCCCGGCCCATGTTCACGGGGGTTCCCCAATCACCGTTGTTGAAATCCACTACGTAAATATCAGTCGAGCCGTAGCCGCCGGGCATATCCGACACGAAGTAGAGTTTGGAATCGTCGGCGGAAAGTGCCGGGTGTCCACAAGAATAATCTTTACTGTTGAAAGGCAATTCCTTAATATTCACCCACTTACCCCGCGAATCCTGCTCAGCGTAGTAGAGTTTCAGCTTCCGAATTCCTCCACCACTGCTCTTGCCTGATTTTCCCTTATCGTCATTGTTACGCGTGAAAATAATTCGTTTTTGATCCTTGAAAAAAGTCATCGGCCCTTCGTGGTACTTGGTATTAAGGGTGCGGCTGAAAATCTCAGATTTGGTTAAATTCGCTTCGGCGGGGGCGGAAGTCTGATTGACATCTTCGCGGGCGTTCATGTCTCCACCACCCAAGACAGAAGTTGTGGGCGTATCCGTCAAGCTCGCCTGACGAAACTGGTTCGTATCTGGCTGGAAATAAATGTCGAGAAAAGGAGTCTGGTTAAAATTAAAAACCCGTTTGATAACCCCCGACTCATTACGGGCAGAAACGAAAGTTAACCCACCCTGGTAGTACATTGGGCTAAAATCGGCCTGTCTAGAATTGAAAGGCAAGTACTCTACCTTATAGGAAGAGGAATCCTGATAAAAGCGGTCCATATCCATATACGAAACCGTAAACTTCTTACCACGCAGGTCTTCGGTTTGCATCTCGCCGTACTTAGCATACATTTTCTGCGAGTCGCGGTACTTGCGGTTTTTGGCCAGTGATTGTGCGTAGTAAAGGTAGGTTTCGCTGGGCAAATCGGTGTATTTTTCTGTGAGTTCGCCGTACACCCGCTCGGCATTCCGCGAATCCTGTAAGCGGCGATAGCTGTAGCCCAGCTTTATCAAAGCTTCGCGACGCTCCACTTGATCACCACGCTTATCGAGACTCAGAAAGTCCTCGTAACTACGCACCGCGTTGAGGTAGCTCATGTCCTCAAAATGCTTATTAGCCGACCGTAGTCGAGCGCTTTGGGCCATGACGCCTACCGACAGAAGGGTTAGGGAAATCGCCATTAGCAACGTTTTACGGCAGATTTTCATATGTTTTTTACTTTTCTATGTATATTGATCCAGTAGTAATGACTAGTGATTAGCAAAGAAAATGCCAATTTTCGTTTTTACTTAAAAAATTATTGCAAATCAAAAGACCGTCATTAACCATATACACAGTTACGTATATTAACATTCAGTTGATTACAATTTCAATTTTCAGAATTTCAGTCGTTTCATTATTCACCCCAAAACGTCCGTCGGCCCGCCTACCCAGCACCCACAAAATATTACCTTCGTTATCGGTTAAGACCAGGCAGTCCTTTTTGCGGTTCATCGGCACCTTGGCATCAACGAGCAGATCACTGACTTTCTTGCGGCTCCCACCCATACCAAACGGCTGAAACCAGTCGCCCGCATGCCAAGTTCGTACCCGTAGCGGGAACAGGATTCGGGCGGCGTCGAAATAGGCAATTTTAGGGCTTTTTGAAAAATTAAATTTCTTAAAGCAAGGAGTTTGGGAAATTTCAATGGAAGAATTTTGAGATAGAGCGACTTCGACTGAATCTTCCTGAATAACAATTGGTGGAAAGCCGCCATCACCTTGCAATGGCTCGATGATCAAACTCTCACGATCCTTGAATAACGAATGGCTGGTTGAGAAAAATTGCTTACCGCTGATTCCTTCGAGCGATGCCACAATTTGCGCGGTTTGGGCGTAATTAAAACCGTACGCTTCCAGAACCGAATGCAAGTAGTAGATGGGTTCTTTCGTTTCCCGGATTTCTTGAATCCCGATATAGCAAGTTTCATCTTCAAAGCGCACCGCCCTCTCCCGCCAGTCCGCGAGCCGATCCTTTAGGATGGAATCAACCGCCCGCAGACGTTCTAGGCTTTGGCTGAAAGTCTTGTCCAGCGAAGGATTCATTTCCCAGAGTACAGGCAGCACCTGATGCCGCAGCAGGTTGCGGCGGTAGGCATCGCTGGCGTTGGAGCTGTCCTCGCGCCATTCGATTTTTTCTTTTTGGGCAAAGTCCAGGATTTCTTTCTTGGAAACAAAAAGCAGCGGACGGACTAATTTGTGCTTGACGGGCGCGATGCCTAGTAGCCCCGGCAGTCCCGTACCGCGCGTAAGGTTAAGTAGTACGGTTTCGATATTGTCGTCGGCGTGGTGAGCGGTGGCCAGGTAGTTGTATTCAAATTCTTGAATCAATTCCTCGAACCAGGTGTAGCGTAAGTCGCGTGCCGCCATCTGGATGGAAATGCCTTCTGATTCGGCTTTCCGGGTCGTTTCAAATTGTCGGGTGTGAAACTCGACTTTATGCCTTGCCGCCCAATTTTGCACCAGAATCTCGTCGCCATCCGACTCCGCGCCACGCAGTCCGAAGTTGCAATGGGCGATAGCGAATGAAAACCCGGCCCGGCGGAATAGCTCAGCCATGACCATCGAATCCACGCCACCGCTGACGGCGAGTAGTGTTGTGTCGGTGGCTAGGCCGGGAGCGTAGTCGTTAACAAAAGTTAAAAAGACGTCGTGCATGGGGCTAAGCGGCACATTTAAGCGTATTTTTACCGCTAATGATAATCTCAAAGATAGGTAGTTGGCATTTGAACCAGAATTTATTACGCAAATATTGCCTACCCGAAGCAACCTTTTTAAACGCGTTCGGGTCTATCCTATCGAAGAAGCCATGAAAAATAGTCTGCTAGTTTTATTCTTATTGCTTTCCACATGGGCCGCCGGGCAGGTTCGTCCGCCGGGCAGCCTCAACGCCGCCGCCGGGCAAGAGGATGTGGTCGAACTGCTGCCTGGTTCCGACAGCCTGAGAATCACTACCGAAAACGGGGTAGAAATCAGGCGGGTCGTCAATAATGTTCGTTTCAAGCATAAGGGTTCAATCCTTTACTGCGATCTGGCGATCCAAAACGTCGCCAGCAATCTGATTCAGGCGTACGGCCACGTGAAAGTAGTGCAGGGCGACACGATTACTGTCACGGGCGATACCTTACTTTACTACGGCGATACGCGTTTTGCTATCGTGAGCGGTAAAAAGGCCGTGCTGTTTGACAAAAAACGGACGCTGACTTCCAAGAGGCTAGAGTATGATATGGCCAATGGTTTGGCTTACTACCGCCTGCCGGGTCGTACAGTCGATTCGGCCAATGTACTTACCAGTAAGGAAGGAATTTACAATACCCGCTCGAAGGTCTTTGATTACTACGGAGACGTGAAGCTAGTCAATGAAAAGTATGTACTGACGACGGACACGCTGATTTATAATTCCAACACTAAATGGTCGTACTTCAACGGCCCAACTAAAATCGTGAACAAGGACGGGACGCTGCTTGCCAAGCGCGGACAGTATAACACTGAGACGGAGGAATCCAGCTTCAGCACCCGCACGATGGTAGAGAACGAAAGTTATACGCTTACGGGTGATTCGCTCTTTTACGACAGCCAGAAACAACTCGGCTTCGCAAAAGGAAACGTCGAAATCCTGGCAAAGGAAGACAAAACGCTGCTTACTGGGGATGTAGGAGTTTACCGGGGTACAGAGGGTTTCTCCAAAGTCTTCGGTCACGCCCTGGTGAAAAGTGTCGTGTCGGAGGATACGCTTTACATTCGGGCCGATACGCTTTATTCCATTCAAAATAAGGTAGATAGTACCCGAAAATTGATAGGTGACAGGAACGTTTACATATTCAAATCCGATTTTCAGGGGCGTTGCGACTCGGTACTTTACAACACCGCCGACTCCACTGTTTTCTTCTTCCGCGAGCCGATTCTTTGGGGAGACAACTACCAGATGGAAGCCGATTCGATAAGTGCTTTTTTGGTTAATAATAAAATTGACCGGATGCTGCTACGCAGTAATTCGTTCGTCATTTCGGAGGACACTTTGGTTTCACAATTCAACCAGGTCAAGGGCCGAACAATCAACGCCTATTTCAATGAGGAGAGCAATCTGAAACGGGTATTTGTGGACGGCAATGGGCAGAGTGCCTACTACGCAATGGACGAGGATGAAAAACTGATTGGTCTCAACCGTGTGGAATGCGGGAAAATGAATCTACAATTTGTGGCCAATCGTGTGAATCGCATCGCCTTTCTGGGACAGCCCGTGGGTAGCCTGATTCCACCCCAAAATATAAAAGGCCCGGAAAGGCAACTTGAGGGCTTCAATTGGCGTATAAGTGAAAAACCGACCCTTAAGCAAACCATTTGGGCCGAGACCACCGTCGAAAAGAATGAAGTTGAGCCACCAAAAACGGTAGATACGGCTCGTTTGCCAAAAAATTTGAAGCAGTAGTCACCGAATTAGCACGGTTTTTGTATTTATTTTTTATAAAAACAGGATCGACAAACAAATTTTTATCAGTCATTGCACAATAATCTTTGATAGTCTTACCATAAATGTATATTTTTGTAGATCAAGGGGAATACTATGATCCCGTCGATTTCAACTTTGCCTTTTGCCATGAAAAAAACTATACTCTTTGTTTATACTTTCCTCATTTTGGGTTGCCTGGCAGCACAAGCTCAAGTTCCTGCCAACAGCAGTCGATTGAACTTGCCCAGTAAAACGCAGACGATGTCCTTCGATCGTCCGTTGGTTCAGAAACCCACCATACTTTCTTACAAGCCGCTGGCTCTGGAAAAACCACAAGCACTGAACGATTACTACCGTGCCTTGCTTTTTGCCAAACCTGCCAACAACAATGCCTCTCCCACGGTGGCAATTGCCGAAAGCACTGCGACCGCAGCTACACTACAAACGGCTAAAACCGATCGACGCGCCGCGTCCATAGAACGTGTATCCGACGAGAACCTTTTTTCTAACGACTGGCTCACCATCTCGAATGTGTACCCCAACCCAGCCAGCGATTATGCGGAGTTCGATTATACGATGAAAAATTCAGATCGGGAAGCTAAAATTGTAATCTGTAATATTCTGGGCAACCCAATTTCGGAGTATCGTCTTGATAAGACTGACGGTAAGTTGCGTATCAATACCCGAGACATGCCCACGAGCGTGTACTTCTATCGCCTGGCTATAGACGGCAACTCCGTAGCGACCAAAAAACTGCTTGTTCGCCATCAGCAATAATAAGCAACGCGATACTTTCAAGGCTACCGATTCGTTATGGGTCGAGTAGCTTTTTTTATTACATTTGCCGCCTTATGCGAAAGAAACCCTTTGCGAATTATTTTTTTCTACTGATAATCGCGCTTTTTCTTACTACTTCCTGTAGTAAGTTTGCCAAGTTACAAAAAACCGGGACAGACAAGGAAAAATACGCCGCTGCCCTGGATTATTACCAGGATGGCGACTGGTATCGCGCCGGATTACTTTTTGAAGAGCTTATTCCTTTATTGAAAGGTAGCACAGAGTCGGAAATGGCTCAGTTCTACTATGCTTACACGCAGTACCACCAGGAACAGTTCAATATGGCGCAGTTCCTGTTCAAGAAATTTTTTGATACCTATGCTCGCAGTGATTATGCGCAAGAAGCTTTGTACATGCACGCTTACTCGTTGTATAAGGATTCAGCGCCGCATACACTGGATCAGACAAGTACCATGACGGCTATTTCAGCCTTGCAGGATTTTATCAATTCCTACCCAGCCAGTCCGTTCCGAAACGAGTGTACGGGCTATATTCTGGAATTACGGCGCAAGTTGGAACTGAAAGCTTACGAGAAAGCCAAGCTTTATTACAAAATCAGCGACTTCAACCTGGCTTCGCTCAAATCTGCTGTGATTTCTATTGAGAATTTTCGTAGAGATTTTCCCGATTCAGAATTTAACGAAGAGCTGGCCTATCTGAAAGTCGATGCACAATACACACTGGCCAAAAGCAGCTTTGCTATCAAGCAGAAGGAACGCTATGAGGATGCGGTAAAGTTTTATAAAGCGTTCATCGACAAATATCCCAATAGCGCGTTCCTTAAAGATGCCGAGAAACTTTACTCTAACAGCGAGGAGGAACTCGAGCGTATCGCGACTTTGGAGAAAGCGAGGAAGGACCGATTGGACAAACTACCTGACACGACGGCTCAGCCTGCTAAGGTGACTACGTCCTCGATTAATAATTAATATCTCAAAAATTCAACCAGACTACTATTACATGTCAACCAACACAAATCCATCCATCATCACCCGCGACACTGACAAAATCGCCGCCGTGACGGGAAATCTTTACGAATCGGTTTCTATCATTTCAAAGCGTGCCCGGCAGATTTCCAGCAAGATGAAGGAAGAATTGAACAACAAACTCGCCGAATTCGCCTCCGGCGTTGATAACCTGGAAGAGGTGTTCGAGAACCGTGAGCAGATCGAAATCTCGAAATTCTACGAGCGTATGCCGAAGCCTGGCAGCATTTCTATCGACGAGTTCATGGAAGGCAAAACATACAGTGCCTACCGCGAATTGGAAGAAGGAAAATGACCGGGCTGGCGTACCAGTTAAGATTTTTTTTAAAAGAGACATTAGCCATACCTGCCATCGCTGCAAGTGTGGCTAATGTTTTTTAATATATTCCCGTTTTCATTTTGGCACTGCAATTAGAGAGCAAAAAAATAATCGTTGGTGTGTCCGGCAGCATCGCGGCCTACAAATCGGCCTTGCTGGTTCGATTAATAGTGAAGGCTGGGGCCGAAGTGCAGGTAGTTATGACCGAAGCGGCGATAGATTTCATTACGCCGCTCACATTGGCCACCCTGTCGAAACGTCCTGCTTTGTCGGCTTATGTCCGCGATGCAGAAGGTACCTGGAACAATCACGTTGAGTTAGGACTCTGGGCCGACGCCTTGGTCATTGCTCCCGCTACCGCCCACACACTGGCCAAATGCGCCAACGGGCTTTGTGACGATTTACTTACGGCAGTGTACCTCTCCGCCCGCTGTCCGGTATTTTTCGCTCCGGCAATGGATTTGGATATGTACCAGCACGGTTCCACTCAAGGCAATATCTACCGGTTGCAATCCTATGGAAACTCGATTATTGAGGCAGGTTACGGTGAATTGGCCAGCGGACTGATGGGCGAAGGCCGCTTGGCCGAGCCGGAAGAAATAGTGCGGCAATTGGAAAGGCATTTTTCTCACCGCTCAGTTGCCATTGGCAAGCAGGTACTTATCACAGCAGGCCCGACGCAGGAGGCAATCGATCCCGTACGCTACATCAGCAACCATTCATCGGGAAAAATGGGGTATGCCATCGCTCGTGCCTTCGCCGACGCCGGGGCCCAAGTTACGCTGATTAGTGGTCCGGTGGCACTGGAAATAGAAGATCTGAGTATCAAAGTCGTGAAAGTGCGTTCGGCCCGGGAAATGTTCGACGCCACAGAAGCGCAATTTGCGTCTAGCGATTTGGTGATCTTTGCGGCTGCGGTGGCAGACTACGCACCCGCGGAAGTAGCGGAGCAAAAAATAAAGAAAAAGGAAGCGGAATTCAAGTTAGAGATGACCAAAACAGTGGACATCGCCGGAACTTTGGGGGCGCGCAGAAAATCGCAGCAATTGCTTATGGGCTTCGCTCTCGAAACCAATGACGAGTTGGCGAACGCGCGTAAGAAGTTAGAGACCAAGCAGCTCGATTATATAGTTCTGAATTCCCTGAACGATTCCGGTGCGGGATTTGCGCACGATACCAACAAAATCACCGTTATTGATCGGGAAGGCCTGGAACGTCACTTTGAATTGAAGTCCAAACAAGAAGTAGCGCAGGATCTTCTCGACCTTATTGTTGAAAAATGGAGCGTGGTATGAAAAAACTATTGGTGAAATATCTGGGAATTCTTCTCTTCGGCTTGATCACACTTGACTTGTCGGCTCAGGAACTGGACTGCACTGTGACCCTCAACTACGATCAACTCGTGGCGCAGCAGAAGAC
>NZ_JBGSXF010000006.1:0-5463 GCF_041751555.1 Persicitalea sp.
CAGATATAGCCGGGTGCCGTCGTCCGAAAGCGACATCCGGCTCACCTTCATGTCCGTCAAATCCATTTTCGGTCCGCCGTATTTTGGCGTAGGCTGGTACCACCACTGCTGAATCAGCATTTTCTGAAAATCAGCCTTGATGTTCTTGCTCACAGATTCGGTGAATTCTATTTCAAAACCCTTTGGCTTAGCCCGCACGGCCAGCATTTCAAAGGTCTTCTTATCGTTAAAAGTAATCTTCTGCAAGCCAGAGGTGTGATTCTGCCAGCTCCACCCGCCGGGGGCCATGCCTACCTCGCCCACGTACAAAGCCCCATCGGGCCCCCAGCGCATCCGGTTGACGCCCGCCGCGAAGCCTTGCGAAAAGCGGAAGGCCGCGCCCTGGTACTTTCCATTAACTTTTTCCAAAAAATCGCGGACGATACCGCCGTGCGTTACCTCGCCGTGCAGCATTTGGCCTTTGTAGATTCCTTCTTTGATTAACACGGGTTCGGAAGGTGAGTTACCGATTTCGTTTTCGGGCAACCAAATCGCGGGCGGCACCATGCGCGGCATCGGAGCCGATTCGTCGAGCCAGCCCCAACCCATGCCGTTGAAATCGCCCTCACGGACGTGAATCAATTTGTTGGCGGGTAGCCATTGGCCCTGGTTGTCCAGCACAAAAAGTTCGTCGTCCGGGCCGACACCGATGCCGTTGGGTGTCCGCAGGCCGTAGTTTACGGACTCAAAACTACCGTCGGGGCTGATCTTGATTGTATGACCTCGCTCAGGCTGTTGTTTCTGATCGGGTGTCAGGCGCATCGCCATCGAAAGCGTGGCGTAGAAGTATCCGTCTTTGTGTACCAGACCAAATGCAAACTCATGAAAATCGGCGGTGACGCCCCAGCCGTTGCAGATGGTGCGGTACTCGTCGATGATTTCATCGCCGTCATTGTCGATGAGTTGGGTCAGTTCGTGTTTTTGCAAAACGTAAATCTCACCATTCACGACTTCGATACCCAGCGGTTCGGCCAGGCCGGAAGCAATGCGCTTCACCTGAATTTCCTCGCCTTTGTCCTTCGTGACATTATCCAGCAAATACACGCCGCCTACCACATCCCAGGTCGTGACCACCAGCCGCCCGTCGGGTAGGAAAGCCATCGCGCCCACCTTGGGTTTGAAGCCGGGCGTATGCAGGGTCGTGAGGTCTATACTGGGGTGAACGCCTTCCAGCGCCGCGCCGAAGCCGGGCTTGGTGGGCAGTTTCTCCGCCGTGTTGGGCCGATCGGGAAGGTGTTCTTTTTTAGTGGTTAGCTCTCTGGGTTTCAGAGTGAAAATGTAGTCGAGAATGGTCTCAATCTCATCCGTGGCCAGTGCCGGATGGGCGTTCATCATGCCGTTTCCCCAGGCACCCGTGCCGCCATTTTTGATTTTGGCGGTAAGTTGCGCCACGTTACTCTTGTTCTTGAGATAGCGCCCCGACACCTGCTGGAACGACGGCCCGACGTTCTCCTCGTAGTACTCATGGCAGGTCAGGCAGTCACTTTTCTCGATCAATTCCTCCCCCTTGTGAGCGTACTCTTTCTGGGCGATGGGCCGCGATTGCGCGGGCAGCGGCTCAAAATAATCCGTATGCCGCGACCTGCCGTTGGAAACCATGGCCAGATTTCCCAAAGCCGATTTTAGGGTGATGGAAACATTCGACGGTACATTGCTGGTCACGAAGATTCGCTCTAGACCCGGCTTACCCGCTTTGTTTCTGACAAATTCCGGACGCTCCTCGATCTGAATCGTGTCCGTGCCCAGAATCAGGCTATGTTGTAAGTAGATTTGATTTTTCTTGAAAACGTAGCCTTTACTCTGCATCAGAATCGGCATTGCTTTGCCATCGAGCTTAGCGGTCCAATTAAAATTTTGGTCGCTATCATTCAGGTAGTCCGCGCCCCAGGAGGTAGGTTGAATTTCCTTTTCGCTGGTGTAGGGCGCGCCGTCCATCGAAATGCCACCTTTCCAGACTTTGTACATCTTGCACTTCGCCATATCATAGGCCACGTACATCGCCGTATCCAACGCCACGGTCAGCATCCTCGGTTTTTTATCCAGCACCGAGCGGATGGCCCACACGTCGAGGGGGCGCGGGTTTTCCTGCTCCCTGGCGGGGCCACCGGAAGTCAGGAAGGCCAGACAAAGTGCGGGTACCAGTATTCTTGAAAGCATTTTCATGTGAGATCTGCCGTTGACGGTGTGATCGGTTCAACTTCTTAGAGTGAAAGACATGCTTTGGTGGAGTTTACCCTGAGTGGAAATGCGACAAAGGCACAAACAAGGTTACCAAATCAATAAATGAGCAATTCAATATCAATTACACGGTCACACAAATCAACAACCTTCCTTCAATACTGCCCTTCAGTTACGCTCCATCCGCCATCCACAGTAAGTACCTGCCCGGTAGTGAAGCGGGAGAAATCGGACATAAAATAGACCGCCGCACCGTCGAGGTCGTTGGGTTGGGCCATGCGGCCACCGTCAAGGGGTTGTTTGGTTTTGATGAAGCTCTGAATGGCATCGTCTTCGGAGGCGCGTTTGGCCATGGGCGTATCGACCAGCGCTGGGGCCAGCACGTTGATGCGGATGTTGTTTTTGGCGTAGTAAGCCGCCGTGGATTTGGTAAAGCCAATCACCGCCGACTTCGCCGCGGCGTAGGCGTGGGTAGTGAAGTGTTGCGGCGAGGGCGACTCACCCAGCACCGAACCCATGTTCAGGATCACGCCGCCGCGGTTCATGCCCATGAAGGCGCGGATGGCCGCCTGATTTGAGAGCATCAGGCTGGTTAGGTTGAGATTCAGCGTGGTATTCCAGCCGTCGAGTGTCAGTTCATGCAGCGGGCCGTCGCCGAACTTGCGGCCGCTGCCGCCCGCCACGTGATACAGGCCATCGAAACTACCGAACTCGCGCACACAAAGTTGAATGGCATTCTGAGCGGTTTGGGCGTCGGTCGCGTCGCCCTGCTTGGCGCGGGCATTCTGGCCCAGATCTACCTCGGCCATTAGACAGCTCTCAGGATTGCGCCCGATCACGACCACGTTGGCTCCGTGATTCACAAATGCCTGCGCCGCCGAAAGCCCCAGCCCGGTAGTGCCACCGATGACCACGATTCCTTTATTTGTAAGCCAGTTGTTCATGTGTATGTGGGTTATGAGGGTGTGAATCCTGCAAGAATAAGGAAATTTGGGCAAAAAAACACCCTGCCTTTCCAAGAAAAGCAGGGTGTTTTTGAAGTAGTATAGCATTCTTGGTCAGGCTACGGAGCGAAGCAGAGTTAGGCTACGGAGCGAAGCAGAGCCATTGAGGATTTATCGAATTGCTCGCGGGCATAATTGAGCGAAAGGGTAAATTCCTTCATGTCTTTATTGGAAGGCATTTCGAACATCGCATCCGTCATGATGGATTCGCAAATAGAGCGCAAGCCTCTGGCTCCCAGCTTATAAATCATCGCCTGATCCACAATGAAGTCGATCACATCGTCGTCGAAATACAGCTCGACACCTTCCATTCTGAACAGTTTCTGGTACTGCTTCACGAGGGCATTTTTGGGTTCGACCAGGATGCGGCGCAGCGTTTCGCGGTCCAGCGGGTTGAGGTAAGTCAGCACGGGCAGACGACCAATCAACTCAGGAATCAAACCGAACGATTTCAAATCCATTGCCGTCACGTAGCGCATCAAATTGCCTTTGTCGAAGATTTCGATGATGCGGTTATCGCCCGAAAAGCCGATGGGGCGCGTGTTGATGCGCTTGGCGATGTGCCGCTCGATGCCATCGAAGGCACCGCCGCAGATAAACAGGATATTCTCCGTGTTCAGGGCGATCATTTTCTGGTCGGGGTGCTTGCGTCCGCCTTGCGGGGGTACGTTCACGATCGATCCTTCCAGTAGTTTGAGCAAAGCCTGCTGCACGCCCTCACCGCTTACGTCGCGGGTGATCGACGGGTTGTCCGACTTGCGGGAAATTTTATCTATTTCGTCAATGTACACGATGCCACGCTCGGCGGCTTCCACGTTGTAGTCCGCGGCTTGCAACAGCCGCGTCAGGATCGTCTCGACGTCCTCGCCCACGTAGCCCGCCTCGGTCACGGTGGTAGCGTCGGCAATGCAGAAAGGTACCTGCAGTACTTTGGCGATGGTGCGTGCGAGGTAGGTTTTGCCGGTTCCGGTTTCGCCCGCCATGATGATGTTCGACTTCTCGATAATCACCTCGTCTTCGTCTTTGAACTGCGACAGACGCTTGTAGTGGTTGTACACCGCCACGGCCAGCGAGCGCTTGGCTTCATCCTGCCCGATGATGTACTGCTCCATGAATTCCTTCATCGCCTGCGGCGGAATGAGGTTCAGCTTGGGCAGTTTCGACTTTTTGCCGTCTTTGTCTTTCTTATCTTTGGGGTTCAGTTCTTCCATCACCACCTGATTTCCCTGCGTGATGCAGTGGTTGCAGATGTGGGCGTCGATACCCGACAACAGAAGTTCGACTTCACTTTTACGGCGTCCGCAGAACGAACAGGTTACTTGAGCCATTGGGGAAAGTTTATGAGTCTATGAGTTCAGAAGTTTATGAGTTGTTTTTTGATGAAGAAAGCTTTCGATATAAAAGTAAAAGTCCTGGCACCTTGGTATTTAGCAGGTTACGAAGCGGTTTACTTATAGACTTTAAACTCATAAACTTTATCGCAAAGTTCAGTTTTTTTGCATCGCCAATCAAGTTGGGTACTTGGGTAAGCAACAAAAAAACCGATAAGGTTCACGGATGAACCTTATCGGCAGGTATCGATTTACCGAGCGGGACTTAACTTTCCTTTGATTTTTCGCGGGTAAGTACCTCGTCGATCAGGCCGTATTCCTTGGCCTCGATGGCACGGAACCACTTGTCGCTGTCAGAATCCTTCTCGATGTCTTTCACATCCTTGCCCGTGTGATCGGCCAGGATTTCGTAAAGTTCCTCGCGGATCTTGACGATCTCGCGGGCCGTGATCTCGATGTCGGTCGAGCGTCCCTGCGCGCCGCCCGAAGGCTGGTGGATCATTACTCGCGCGTGGGGCAGGGCCGAGCGCTTGCCCGCTGCACCGCCCGCCAGCAGTACCGCACCCATCGAGGCAGCCAAGCTGGTGCAGACCGTCGCCACGTCGGGCCGCACGTACTGCATGGTGTCGTAAATACCCAGCCCGGCATAGACAGAGCCGCCGGGGCTGTTGATGTACATCAGCACGTCTTTCTTGGCATCGGCCGATTCGAGGAACAGCAACTGCGCCACCACGATGTTGGCGATGTTGTCGTCCACCGCCGTGCCCATAAAGATGATGCGGTCGGCCATGAGGCGCGAGAACACGTCCACCTCGCGGAAGTTCATCGGGCGCTCCTCGATCACGGCGCGGGTCATGTTTTCGATGGTGTGGTTCATGTAGCCATCCACCGTGGAGCCATTGATGCCCATG
>NZ_JBGSXF010000007.1:0-4507 GCF_041751555.1 Persicitalea sp.
ACCTGAGTGGGCCGACCGGCCCGCCGCCGACACCAAAGAATGGCAGACGCGCCCGCGCCACGAACCCGGCAGCGTGTACGAATACAACGATGTGCGGGTAAATGCTCTGGCCCTTGCGGCTACGAGCGTCTGGCGGCGACCATTGCCGCAGGTTTTGCAAGAATACATTATGAACCCCATCGGCGCATCGAGTACCTGGCGCTGGGCAGGCTACCGCAACTCATGGGTTGTGCTGGACGGGCAGGCCGTACAGGTGGTCAGCGGTGGCGGGCACTGGGGCGGCGGCATGTTCATCAACGCCTACGACATGGCCCGATTCGGCCTACTTACAATGCATAAGGGAAAATGGAACGGTCAACAACTCCTTTCGGAGAAATGGATCGGGCAAGCCACTACCCCCACCCCGGCGCAGCCAACCTACGGCTACATGAATTTTTTCCTGAATCCCGACAAACAGTTCCTGCCGAGCGCGCCCACCACGGCCTTCGTCCACATCGGCAACGGCACCAATATGGTGTACGTCGATCCCGAACACGAACTCGTAATGGTCGTGCGCTGGCTGGACAATAAGGCGATGGATGGCGTGGTGAAGCGGCTGCTGGGTAGTTTGGATTAAAGTTCAGTCTTCCTTCTTCAAAATTTATATAGCAATTGCGCCTGCAACCCCATTTGGTAGTTTTTGTAAGAAATGACTTTTCCGTAGGGCAGAAAGCAAACGAAGTTGGGCTGTACGATCCAGGAAAAAATCATCGTTTAGTCGGTAATCGACGCCTATCCCCAACTTGGGGTAAGGGCGAATTCCATCGACCGTGTTGTCACTTTTCTTGCTCCCCTCGAATATTGTTACGGAATAAACATTTGTCAACGCACCCGCTGAAAGATAGGGCGATAGACGTTTGGAAGAAGTACGTAAGTTTAGCAGCAGAGGAATTTGAAAGCTGCGTACAGTACTGGCTGGAGTCCGAACTTGCGGGTCATTGGGTGATGCCGTAAGATCTGGATTCGTAGTGACGGTTGGCGATCCGAAGTTGATATTATTCAACAAAACCCCTGTACAGAACGACAATCTTTTAGAAATCCAATAACTGGCCATCAAACCTGCCGAATAGCCGTATCCGTTAGCCCTATACTGCAAGTCGACGGGCTTTGTCATATATCCATTACCAACAGGCAGATCAACATTCCATTCTGAATCGATATAATGAAAGTTCGGTGCGGCAATGACAGATATAGAAAATTTACTCTGCCCAAAAGCAATGTCGAGTGAGACGAACCAACTCATCCCAATTACAAGAATACCCAAAAAAGTTTTCATGAGGCGTAAGTCGTTTATGAATGAAAATCTCTTCCATAAAATTACAAAAAAACCTACCGTGCCGAATAATTCGGTGCCTCCTTCTGAATCATAATATCGTGCGGATGGCTTTCGCGGACGCCCGCGCTGGTAATTTTTACGAATGTTGCCTTTTGTAAGGCAGCGATGTCGCCCGCGCCGCAGTACCCCATGCCCGCTTTCACGCCGCCTACGATTTGGTACAGAATTTCGGATACCTTTCCTTTGAAAGGCACCCGACCCACAATGCCTTCGGGGACAAGTTTCTTCACGTCGTCTTCGGCGTCCTGAAAGTAGCGGTCTTTGGAGCCGTCTTCCATGGCTTCTACCGAACCCATGCCGCGGTACGCCTTGAACTTCCGGCCTTCGTAGATTACGATTTCACCAGGTGCCTCGTCAGTGCCCGCCAGCATCGAGCCAATCATAACTGTACTGGCTCCGGCGGCTAACGCCTTGGCGACATCGCCCGAGTAGCGGATGCCGCCGTCGGCGATGACCGGGATGTCGGTGCCTTGCAAGGCTTCGGCGGCGGATAGAACGGCAGACAGCTGTGGCACGCCGATGCCCGCGATGATGCGAGTGGTGCAGATACTACCCGGTCCGACACCTACTTTAACGGCATCCACGCCCGCTCCGGCGAGGGCGAGGGCGGCTTCGCCCGTGGCGATGTTGCCCGCAATCAAATCCAGATTAGGGAATTTCTCTTTGATGGAACGAGCCGCTTCGATCACGCCACGCGAGTGGCCGTGGGCGGTGTCGAGGCTTACCACATCCACACCCGCTTTGATTAGGGCTTCCACGCGCGGAATAAGGTCAGGCGTCACGCCGATGGCGGCTCCCACGCGCAGACGGCCGTACTGATCCTTACATGCCAGCGGGTGCGACTTGCGTTTCAAAATGTCCTTATAGGTGATGAGTCCGGTCAGGCGGTAGTTTTCATCGACGATCGGGAGTTTTTCAATCTTGTATTCCTGCAAAATCGACTCGGCATCATCCAGCGAAAGCCCCTCGGAGGCGGTGATGAGATTTTCGGTCGTCATGATTTCCGTGACCGGGCGGCCCAGGTCGCGCTGGAAACGGAGGTCGCGGTTGGTCAGAATGCCAACCAGTTTGCGATTTTTATCCACTACCGGAATGCCGCCGATCTTGAACTCGCGCATGATTTGCTGGGCGTCGCCGAGGTTGGCGTCCTCGCGCAGCGTGATCGGGTCGAGGATCATGCCGCTCTCGGAGCGTTTCACCTTACGTACCTGCTCGGCCTGGGCTTCCAGGCTCATGTTCTTGTGAATGATGCCGATACCCCCCTCCTGTGCCATCGCAATGGCCAGGTCGAACTCGGTCACGGTGTCCATCGCCGCCGAAATGAGCGGGATGTTGAGCTGGATGTTGCGGGTAAGCTGAGTGACGGTGCTGGTGTCGCGGGGAAGTACCTCGGAATAGGCGGGCAGCAGCAGGACGTCGTCGTAGGTAAGCGCCTCGTAGAGGACTTTGGCAGGAAAGTGGTTCATTGCAAATAATGTAGTAGTTATTTGCAGGGCAAAAGTAGATAGAAATATCTACGCCACCAACACCCGGACTTTCTTTATCCGCTTTTTGTCCGCCGATTGTATTTTGAACGTCAGGTTTTCGTAACTCACCTCCTCGCCCGTCCGGGGCAGTTGTGAGAAAAGTTCGAGCAGCAGACCGCCCAGGGATTCGCTGGCGCGGCGTACCTCCTCGAAGTAGTCGGGTTCCAAACCCAATATTTTACAAAAATCGTTAAGCAGCACTCTTCCTTCAAAAATATAGGTTCGCTCGTCAACCTGCGTGTATTTGATTTCTTCGGCTTCATCGTACTCGTCGTTGATATCGCCGAAGATTTCCTCAATGATGTCTTCCAGTGTGATAAGCCCATCGGTACCACCGTATTCGTCCACCACAATCGCCATGTGAACACGGCGGTTCTGGAATTCGTGCATGAGGTCGTCAAGTCGCTTGCTTTCGGGAATGAAATACGCTTTCCGAAGTAGTTTTTGCCAGGCAAAGTGCTCGTCGCGGTGCAAATGCGGCAGTAGATCTTTAACGTACAATATCCCTTCAACTGAATCGAGCGTGTCGTCGTAAGCCGGAATCCTGGAGTAGCCGGATTTATTGATTTTGTCCATCAGTTCGTGGAAGTCCAATTCCACATCCACGGCAGTAATATTGAGCCGGGGCTGGCTGGCCTGGCGGGCGGTCGTTTGTCCGAAAGTGGCGAGACCGCGCAGCAGGTCGCGCTCCTCTTCTGTTTCGGCTTCCGATTCGAGGTTTTCGGAGTTGCCATGTCCTTCGTCGGGCAGCAAAATCCCCCAAGCCTCTCCCAAGCGAGCCAAGAACGTGTTGACGGGCATCAGAAACTTCATCACAGGACGCACCAGGCCGTGTACTTTTTGGGTAAAGGCGGCGGCATGATGCCCGGCGTAAAACCGCACCAGGGCGTCGAGCCAGAGCCAGAGCGCCAAAACAACGAAAGCCAGCCAAACGTAAGGAGCAAATTCAGGATTTAGGGCGGCTTTCCAGGCCAAGTGTGCAGCCAGCAGAAACGCAACCAGCAAGGTCGTGCGTTGCAGGAGCGACAGAGTAAGTTTTTGGGAAGTATCCAACGCGGCATTTTTACGTTCCCAAAAGGGCTCCGGGATAGAGGTTACGGCGTAGGCTGCCCGTAGCGCCGAAAGCATCAGAGTAATCGCCAGCAGCACGACAAGGATCAGCAACTCTGGCCAAGCGTCCAAGATGAGGTCGAGAGGAGGAGATATGGCCACGAAAATGAGTTTTCGGCCAAATAAAGGCCACTCATTTTCCGGCCTGGGTCGGGACGGGTCGTCGTTGTCAGTTTCTTCGTCGTTCACGGGCGATAAGATCAAAATGGCAGATCGTCGTCATCGCCATCCGAAGCCAACGCAGGAGGAACGGGATCATCGGCTTTGGGAGCATTAGTCGGCGCAGGTGCATTGGAAGATGAGGCAGCAGCAGGTTCGGTGACTCCCGATTTAGCCGATTCTCCTGGTTCATCGTATCCTCCGCTACCCAAGCCGCTACTGCCCAGCATAGTCATGCTGTTTGCCAAAATGGAGATGCTGGTGCGAGCCTGCCCTTCTTTGTCTGTCCAGTTCTCGGTGCGGATTTTACCCTCCACATATACTTGATTGCCCTTAC
>NZ_JBGSXF010000008.1:0-7323 GCF_041751555.1 Persicitalea sp.
GCCGCCGGACGTAACCCGTTCCCTGCGCCTGCGCCCGCTCGGTAGTAAAAAGGCCGAGTAACAGCAGGATCGCTACTTGTGGCCGACGTAAATGGAACAGATTCCGAAGGTGAGTGGGATGCATTTAGTATCGGTGAAGCCCGCTTTTTTGTAAATGGTCAGAAAATCGTTTCCGTCGGGAAAAGCCTGTACCGACTCGGGGAGGTAGGTGTAAGCTGAACTGTCTCTGGAAACCATCTTGCCGACCGTGGGCAGAATGTATTTGAAATAAAAATTGTAAACCTGCTTGAACGGAAATGCCTTGGGCTTAGAGAATTCAACCACCACGCAGGTGCCGCCCCGGCGCATGACACGATGCATATCGGTCAGCCCGGCGAGCAGGTTCTCGAAGTTGCGCACGCCAAAGGAAACGATAACGGCGTCGAAATAATTGTCCGCGAAGGGCAGATGCTCCGAATCGCCCGTACGCAATTCGATGACATCCTCCTTTCCCAATTTCCGAATTTTCTGCCGTCCCACGGCCAGCATTCCCTCTGAAATATCCACCCCGATGATCTTGTCGGGATTCAGCGCGAGGGCCTCGATGGCGAAGTCGCCCGTGCCAGTGGCGATGTCGAGAATAGTTTTGGGCGGCACGCCGCCCGACGGATCGCCGCCCGGCTGAGACTTTTTGAGCAACTTTATAGCTCGTTTGCGCCAGTAGATGTCGATACCACCGCTCAAAAGGTGATTCAGGAAATCATATTTCGGCGAAATGTTGTCGAACATTTCGGCAACCTGCTCGCGCTTGCTGTTGTCTTTATCCTTGTACGGAACGACACTCATGGCTTCTTTTTGTGAATTTTTGGAAACGAATGTAAGGGAGATTCCCGGTTTTTAAACCACCTTCTTCCCGGAAAGTTCGTCAGGTAGCTTGATCTTCCTACGGATAATGATAACATTCTGGACTTGGTTTTTTATATTTGTAAATACATCAACCAAATACCGATGATGCTCCGTCGCTACTTCCTTTCTCTTCTTCTGTTGTTGTTGGCTATATCCGCATGGGCGCAAGGGCGTATCAGCACACAATCGGTCGACTCTGTCGAGACCCGTAGCCAGAAAGCCAACATTACTGAACGCGTACTTTCTCCCTACTCTATCGGTGTTCGCGGTGGTATGACGCAGTTCTTTGGCGAACTGGGCGATCAGGACATGAAGTTCATGACGGGCCTAAGCTTAATCCGACAAGTTAACCCCGCTTTCTCGATGGGGCTAGACTTCGCTGTCGGAAAGTTGGGCGGCCAGAAGAGCGAATTCTACAATTCTTATTTTGTCAATGAATTCAACTCTATCGAATTGCTGGCCCGCTGGGATCTAATCGAGCAGTTCAGTCGCAACGCAGGCCAAAGCCCGTTTCACTTGGGCATCTACAGTGGAATAGGCATCATGTATTTTAGTGCCAATGCTTATGACCTCACTACGGATCAAAGAGTACGCTTTACCAACAGCGAACTAAGTGGGCGAAATCCGCTTTTCCTCCGCTGGGGAAATCCCCAGGGACCAATGGGCGTCAAAAAGACCCACGAACGCACCATTCCGGCCGGACTCGCCCTCAACTACCAATTGGCCGAAAATTGGCAGGCGGGGTTGGACTACCGCTTCTACTTCGCCCGCACCGACAAGTTGGATGCTACTTCGGGTCGCCGCCTCATCAATCCGGAAGAATCGACGACTTACAGCGACACGCCCAATGACAAGTACAGCTTTTTGTCCGTGACGCTCACCCATCGCTTCAACCGTAACGCCCGCAATTACGACAGCGACGGTGATGGCATTCCCAATGACCGCGATCGCTGTCCCAATACGCCGGGTCTTGCCAGATTTCTCGGTTGTCCCGATACGGATAGCGATGGAGTCCCGGACTATATCGATAAATGTCCGGGAGTCCCGGGAACGGTGGCTACCCGCGGCTGTCCCGACTCCGACAACGACGGCGTGGTGGATCGTCTCGATGATTGCCCCAATCAGGCTGGCACGATTAACGGCTGCCCCGACCGTGACGGCGACGGCGTCCGCGACGACTACGACGGCTGCCCCGACGTGAAAGGTTTGCTGCGCTACGGTGGCTGTCCCGACACAGACGGCGACGGCATTCCCGATCAGGTGGACAAGTGTCCCGATCAACCAGGAAAGTACGAGGATGCGGGGTGTCCGGTAGTAAAGCGAGTACCTGGGAGTTAATGGGTAGATGATTCTATGAGTCTGCTGAAGAGGTTTCAAAAAGCTAGGCGGAAGTGCGCCGCTACCTTGCTGACGCTCTCGACTTCCAGCTACCTGACTTTCGGGCAGGTGGTACTTTTTGAGAATGAGCAGGACGAGGGACAAGCGGCCTACAAAATCGAAACGCCGACGGCCACCTACTACTTTCAGACTGAGGCCGGGGCTTTTTCGAGTATTCTGGATAAGGATGGCAATGACTGGGTTTCTTTCAACCGTAACGCGGGACCATGGGGAATGTACCGCGGCCTGCCCAATCTGGTGCACCCGGAAAACTATTTTCATCCGGGATATAAAAATTGCCAAAGTGAAGTAGTTCATAACTCCCGCCGCCGCGTAACGATTGCCTCTGCCTCTCTCAACGGTAAGTGGAAATGTACCTGGGACATTTACCCTACCCACGCTACCCTCACGGTGACGCAGACCGACCGACGACCCTACTGGCTGCTGTACGAGGGTACGCCGGGCGGTACTTTTAGCGAAAGTGACGATTACTACTTTTTAGCCGATGGCAGCAAACATCCGTGCAGTGAGCCGATGGAACAAAGGGCTTTATCCAGCCCGGAATGGGTTTGTTTCGGCGACAAAAGTTTCAATCGTGTCTTTTACATCGCACATCACGAAGCTGATGACGCACCTGACCAATACTACCCAATGAACGGTATGACCGTTTGGGGCTTTGGCCGCAACTACCGCTGTTGCGAGAAGTTCATGGTAAAAACGCCTAATGTGTTCAGTGTTGGTTTTATTGAAAACACCGATGCAGCCGTAGTCAGAAAAAAACTGCGAAAGGAATTTTACAAATCCGGGGGGGGCAAAAGTAAAGTTGTACAGCTTTCTGAAAATCATTAACTTAGACACAATTTTTACAACTTCTTATAACAAACATGATTATGAAAAAAACGTACTATTTGCTGGCGGTAGCTTTCGCCGGATTCTTTTTATTGGCAAACACCCAACGCTCGGTCGAAGGAAAGTATGGGATGACCGTAGGATCGCCCGAAATCAAATCGATCAATTCCCTGGCCTTCGGGCCGGAAGGAATCCTGTTCATCGGTGATTCCAAAAGCGCGACGGTGTTTGCGGTCGATACCAAAGATGCGAAACAGGCTGAAAAGCCAGCCGAGGTCGAGATCAAAAACATCGATCAGAAAATTGCGGCGCTTCTTGGAACCGAAGTCGATAACATCACGATCGAGGACATCGCCGTGAACCCGGCGTCCAAAAGCGTGTACCTGGCCGTGCAGCATAGCGACGGCACACCCATTTTGTTCAAAATCGACGGCGACAAAATAACGCCCGTCAGTACCAAAAACGTTGCGTTCTCGAGCCTGGCGTTGAACGATGTTCCCGACGAAGCCGCCAAAGATCGACGAGGAAACTCTCTACGCGTGGCTGCTATTTCTGATATCGGCTTTGCCGATGGAAAATTGATGGTCAGTGGCTTGTCGGGTAAAGAATTTAACTCGACGTTCCGAAGCATCCCTTTCCCGTTCACCGACAAGCAGGATCAGGCATCGCTCGAAATTTACCACGCGGCCCACGGCAAATACGAAACCTTGTCTCCAATCAGAACCTTCACGACCGCTCAAATCAGTGGCAAAAAGTACCTCGTCGCCAGCTACACCTGCACGCCTCTGGTTCTGTTTCCGATGGACGAGCTGAAAGCCGGAAAGCACGTGAAGGGAAGAACGGTAGCCGAAATGGGCAGCGGCAACCAACCGATCGACATCGTCACCTTGACAAAAGGGGGTGAGTCGTACCTGATGATGGCCAATTCCAGCCGTCCCGTTTTCAAGGTGGACTACAAAAATATAGAGGGGTATCAGGGTTCGCTGACGACTCCGGTAGAAGAAAGCTACGCCACGGCCGGGGTAGATTTCGTGTCGCTGCCCGTGACCAACGTCATTCAACTCGACAAGTTCGACGATAGCCGGATGGTTCTGTTGCAACGCCGCTCCAACGGTAGTTTGGACCTTTGGACGTCGAGCGAACGGTATCTATGACCAACATAAAGTTTGATCGGATCAGACCGTACCTGGCGTATGGTCTGATCCTTTTTGCTTTTACGGGATTGCCTGGTTGCAACTCTGATTCAGAAAATGACAAAATCCGGATTCGATGGGAAGGTAAAGTGGCCGAAGGCGTTTATGTTCCCCGAACGCTGACCCACGACCTTCCGGATGATTCGGTGGGTAGTTTGCTCAAAATCAAATTGGTCGATTCTGACCCTTCTTTCTCCATACTCGGTGATTATTCGGAGGATACCAAAGCCATTCTATTTTCGCCAATTGTGCCTTTTACCCGCGGACTGCATTACGAGGTTGTGCTGAGAAACGAGCGCATTGGTACTTTCACTGTTCCCTTGGCCGATGCTGCCGATGCGCCCCAACTGCTCGGCATGTTCCCAAGTCAGGATACTTTACCCGAAAATCTGCTGAAAATTTATCTGCGCTTTTCCCAACCTATGCGGGAAGGGAAATCGGATGAGCACGTTTTTCTGGTCAGGGGTGATTCGGATACTTTGCGGGGCGCTTTCCTCAATCTGCAACCCGAGTTATGGAACGAAGACCGCACCGTCCTGACGCTGTGGCTGGATCCTGGCCGAATCAAACGCGATCTCCAACCCAACCGCTTACTGGGTGCACCTCTACAGAAAAATGCTCATTACCATATCCTTGTTTCCAACGCCTGGAAGGATCGATTGGGAACTCCACTCCCGAAATCGTACGCCAAATCATTCGTGACCACCGTGCGCGATAGCCTGTCGCCCCTACCCAAAAACTGGAAAATGGTACCACCACCCGGCGGCACGACCCAACCATTCAGAGTGAATTTCAAAGAGTCTTTAGATTACAGTTTGATAACGGAATGCCTGAGTGTCGAAGACGAAAGCGGCCGGGTGATAAAAGGGAAATGGCAAGCGGGCGAGGAAGAGAAGGCAGGGTACTTCCGACCCTCGGAAAATTGGAAAGCGGGAAAGTACGTCCTGCGGATACGAACCGTGCTGGAAGACCTGGCCGGGAATAATGTAAACCGACCCTTTGACCGGGATATTACGGACCAAAACCCTGATCCACGTTCCACTGCATTTGTCGAGGTTTCTTTTTTAATCGCCCACCCAACCCCGCCTAAGCAATAGAAATTGGCCGGACAGGACTTTACATATGAGTAAATCTTGATGTACGCCTAAACTACCCCTTTTATGAAAACCCAACTGCGTTGCCTGCTCATTGCGCCGATTCTCGTTGTTCTGATCGCTCCGTTTTGTATGGCCCAAGATGGCATAAAAACGATTAAAGAGCGCATTGTAGCCGACTTAATGACTACCGAAATCAGCGATGAAGCGGTGAAAACCCTGATGGATAAGATGAATGAAGAGGGTAGTTTTAAAGATATCAAGTACGATGACCTGAGCCGAACGGCTGGATTCCCGCAAGGTGGGCACACGCGCAATCTGGTGTATATGGCCAAGGCTTACAAAAACAAAACATCAAAATTCTACCAAAGCAAACCGCTTAAAGTACTTATCGAAAAGGGACTGGCTTACTGGGTCAAGAACGATTTCGTGGGCGA
Organism: Persicitalea sp.; assembly: GCF_041751555.1. Lineage (NCBI taxonomy): Bacteria > Pseudomonadati > Bacteroidota > Cytophagia > Cytophagales > Spirosomataceae > Persicitalea > Persicitalea sp. The sequence goes on from NZ_JBGSXF010000008.1 coordinate 5,836, forward strand.
CAACTGGCATAATAATCAGATTACGACACCCACCAATTTGGGCGACCTTATGCTGGTGATGGGTGACGAATTGCCGAAGGACTTGGTAGCCAAAGCCCAGCCCATGATCGGCCGCGCCAACATGAATGCCTCGGGCGCGCGGCCCAGCGGCGACCGCATCGTAATCGCGGGCATTCTGGCCAAGAATCTACTGTTTCAGGGAAACTACCAGGAATTTGACAAGATCATAAAGATCATCGAAGGCGAGTTGAAGTTTTCGACGGGCAAAAGGGGGATGCAGCACGATTACAGCTTTCACCACCGGGAAGATCGCGTCAACAACACGGATTCCTACGGCTACGGTAAGTACGCCAACGCTTACGGCGAGTGGTCGTACTACGTGGCGGGTACGCCCTACGCGTTCTCGAAAGAAAAAATAAACCAATTGGTCGATTATTATCTCGATGGTATCTACAAACAATCAGTATACGGGATTTACCCGGATATCAGCGTCAAAAACCGCAGCATATCTCACAAGGCTGATTTTCAGCCCCGCGGTACTTTGGAAATCGAGCGGTTGCTGGTCAGCACCGATTATCGGAAAGCCGAACTGGAAGAAATCATCAGGCTGCGCAAAGGCGAAGCCAAGCCGACGGCGTCATTCGCGAAATTCTTTTGGCAAACCGAACACTTTGTGTTCCAACGGCCCAACTTCTACACCACTGTCCGCATGTTCTCGACCCGCAACCGCAACATGGAAGTACCCTACAACGGACCGGGCAAGACGACGCACCACCGCGCCGATGGCACCAACTACCTCATGCTGAAAGGCGACGAATACCACAACATCTGGCCCGTGTACGACTGGCAGAAAATTTCGGGAACCACGATCTTGCAGAAGCCGCAACTACCCGGCCCCGACGATATTCAGAAGGACGGCCTGACCGGCTTCGTGGGCGCAGTAACTGACGGACTGTACGGAGCCGTCGTTTTTGACTTCAAGAGCCCTCACGATCCGCTGGAAGCTAAAAAATCGTGGTTCTTCTTTGATAAGGAGGACGTTTGCCTGGGTGCTGACATCCATGCAAAAACGGATTTCGCGGTAGCCACTACCCTGAATCAGGTGTTGATGCAAGGCGACGTACGCATGATGCAGAACGGCATCCGACAAAGTGTTCCAAAAGGCAACCGGGCGCTTTCGGAAGTGAAATGGGTGCATCACGACAAAATAGGCTACGTTTTCCCGGAACCAAGTACCGTCAGCCTGTCCAATCAAGCCGAAACGGGTAGTTGGGCGGCCATTACCGATGAGAAAAATATCAGCGATGTGGTGGTTAGTGAAGACGTGTTCACGCTATGGTTCGATCACGGCAAAAGGCCGGACGGGGCGTCCTACCAGTACATCGTGGTTCCCAACGTATCTGAGCAGGAACTGAACGAAACCAGTCGGGACAATCGCTCGATCGAAATTCTTTCCAACACCCCGTCTTTGCAGGCCGTGCGGCAGAG
>NZ_JBGSXF010000009.1:0-1706 GCF_041751555.1 Persicitalea sp.
AAACATTTGGAAGAAAATGCGGCGGCAGCTTCTCTGCAATTGGACAAAGACGATATCCGTGAACTCGAAGCGTCTGCCGATTGATAAATTACATATATCCACAGTACGCCGAAGGCCCGCTTCAAACGAAGCGGGCCTTCGGCATTTTTGTCAGATCAGAATGATAGTCAAATCAGTCATGGGTTTGATATTCTGACCATTAAGACAAAATATCTTTAACTACCTTCCCGTGAACGTCCGTCAGGCGGAAGCGGCGGCCCTGGAACTTGTAAGTCAGTCGTTCGTGGTCGACACCTAACAGGTGCATCATCGTAGCCTGGAAGTCGTGGACGTGGACGGGATTCTGCGTGATGTTATAGCTAAAATCGTCCGTCTCGCCGTAGCTGATGCCAGGCTTGACGCCTGCTCCGGCCATCCACATCGTGAAGCAACGCGGGTGGTGATCGCGACCGTAGTCAGTCTCCGTCAACTGACCCTGCGAATAGACCGTTCGGCCAAATTCTCCGCCCCATATCACGAGCGTGTCTTCCAGCATGCCGCGCTGTTTGAGGTCTTTGACCAGGGCCGCCGTGGCCTGATCGGTGTTTTTACATTGGTGCTTAATACCGCCTGGCAAGCCACCGTGCTGATCCCAACCCTGGTGGTAGAGCTGCACGAATTTTACATCTTTTTCAAGTAGTTTTCTGGCCAGCAGACAGTTGGCCGCATAAGTACCTGAGTCGCGACTATCCGGACCGTACATCTCGAAGGTCGAATTCGGCTCGTCGGAGGTGTCCATAACTTCCGGCACCGAAGTCTGCATCCGGTAAGCCATTTCGTATTGCGCGATACGGGCGTCAACTTCTGGATCGCCGATAGCGGCGTTTTGCAGGTCGTTGAGTTGCTTCAGATATTGCAACATCTCGCGGCGATCGGCCCCGTCGTAACCTTCTGGATTATTCAGGAACAGCACCGGGTCTTTGCCTGAACGGAACTGCACGCCCTGGTGTTCGGTGGGCAAAAAACCGTTGCCCCACAGCCGCGCGTAAAGCGGCTGACCGCTAGCATTTTTGGATACCAGCGAAATAAATGTCGGTAGATTCTGGTTATCGGAACCCAACCCGTAGCTTACCCAAGAGCCAATGGACGGGCGACCCGGTAGTTGGCTACCCGTCTGGAAAAAGGTAATGGCCGGGTCGTGGTTGATGGCGTCGGTGTAGATTGATTTGACAAAACAGAGGTCGTCTACAACCTGGGCCGTGTAGGGCATTAATTCGCTCACCCAAGTCTGGGACTTTCCGTGCTGCGCAAATTTATAGACCGACGGCGCAATCGGCAGCCTACTCTGGCTGGCACTCATGCCCGTAAGTCGTTGGCCTTTCCGCACCGAGTCGGGCAGATCTTTGCCAAACATTTCGTTCAGCTTGGGCTTGTAGTCGTAAGTTTCGAACTGCGACGGGCCACCGCTCATGAAAAGATACACAACGCGCTTCGCCTTAGGCGCAAAATGAGGCAGAGCCCGCAGGATGGCTTCCTGCGAATCTTCCGACAGTTCACCAGGCTTTTGCGAGGCAGCCCCCGCCGCGCCCGAACCAAACAATTTACTAGCTCCAAACAACGAACCCAACGCCAACGCCCCCAAACCCATCGAAGTCTTCGTCAGGAAGTGACGACGATCGAGTTTATCGTTCAACTTATTGAATTCAGGCGTATGCAGCCGGAATTCG
>NZ_JBGSXF010000010.1:0-5618 GCF_041751555.1 Persicitalea sp.
GGTAGAGCGAAGTTTTGCTTGGCTGAGTTTTAACCGACGGTTGTCAAAAGACTATGAAAAATTACCCCGAAACAGCGAGTCCGCTCTATACATTGCGATGTTGCCCATGATGCTTGAAAGGCTCAATTAACTATTTTCAGACAGTCTCTAAGACAAAGACCAAGAAACAGAACCACTAGGTTTTTCATAAAAGTTGGAACGAAGAGCAGCACGAAAGAATTCGAGGAGTAATTTATTCAAAAGGTTCGTTTGAGCAGAAGCATTGTTCCTAGGGTTTTCTCGCAGAGACCAGCGCCGTCATAGGCAAAGTCAGCCGAAAGGGTGTACTGCCTGATCGGAAATGAAACCCGCTGTAAGAGGGAAAGTTGTCGCTTGGGGACAGGATAGTCGAGTCGGTAGTTTCCCAGGTTTTCACCGGTCGAAATCCTTGAAACTAAATTGACTTTTCCGATTCGGCCTTGCGCACTTATCGTGAGCACTTTTACTCGGTTATTCACGATGTAATCAGGGTTGACAGATTGAAGCGCCCCGGTGGTGGGTAAGCCCGTCGAGTTACGCAGCTTGGTGATGAAGGGTGTACCGATCGTTTGTTTGCGGTAAACCCACCCCTCTTCATATATTGCATTATTGAAATAATTATCCTGGCCGCGCAGATAGTTGAATCTGATATCTGATGAGTACTGACTACCCTGATTCGCTTTATGAAGGTACTCCAGTGCTATTCGTTGAAAGCCAGATCCAGTTTTGGGAAATGTCCATGAAATGCCCGACAAACCATCGGCAATACTGATCAGGTAATACAAGGAGCCGTCTTCTACAAATGATTGGTGATACAACAGCCAGCGGCCAGCGGCATCCGCGTATTCCAAAGCCAGATCCAGCGAACCCAGGGATTGCCTGCCCGGAATCCTTCCACGTACACTTGACCTCCGGTCGCAAATCGACCTGTCGTGGAATTAATCGGCAGGTTCAGAACGACATTTAGGTAAGTCTCCAGGGAACTTCCGAAAGTTGTTATATGGACTTTTCTAATATTGTCATATAACGGAACGGTGGGGCCTCCCCCCCATTGGGCCTGGTGGGTTGAATCCCCCGTGCATCCTGAACCGCCATGAAGGCTTGCCCAACCGCACGTACAGGGCCGTCTGGTGTAGGTAGTAGTTTCTGGTGGAGTCCCCCGAACCGAACCAGCCGTGGGAGTACTGGCCCTTTACCGCCAGAATCTTGTTCTTGAACAGAACCGGGGTGTAATCAGGAATGGAGAGTTGCACTTTGGGCACGGGCAGGGCATTGCCCGACCAGATGTAGGACCCGGCGGTGAGTGTGGTGTCCACCAGCCCGACGATCTCGCGCCGATGGCCGGCGTAGAGCTCGAACGCCCCGTAGCGCACCTTGGCATAGAGTTCCGGCAGTAGCAGCTGCGTATGGCCCCCTGCGTTGACGACGGCCCGGACTCCGTAGCCATACGAGAACCTGCCAGTGCTGTCTTACTCCTTGCTGGCCTGGCCCCGCAAGGTGAAGTTTTGCGATTCCAGGGGTACCTCCCCGTAGTGGTTGCTCCTCAGCCAGAACGGGTTGCTTTTAGCAGAGGACAGCATGACCCCGGCCTCCACTTCGTAATCCAGATCGCTGAGTGCCTCGGGAGTCTGGGCCATTAAATGACCCGACAACAGCAACAGAATCGACGTTCCGGTCAGGAGACGATGAAAGGTGTGCATATTAAAGGAGCCGCGCGTAAGCGGTACCGTGGATGGCTGAGGACGAATAAGTTTTCAATCTTACATAATATTTTTTAAACCAGATTCAATGAATTAGTTTTGCACTCTGTAACTCCTTGGATATTCACACCATGTTTTCTATTCCTTCTTTCTTCAAAAAAGGGGCAACCGTTTCGGCACTTAGGGATTTGAAGGTCGATATGCATTCCCATTTGATTCCGGGGATCGATGACGGGAGTCCTGATATTGCCACCTCTCTGGAGCTGCTGCGGGGCTTATGGCAAGTAGGCTACGAAAAGATAATCATTACACCTCATATTTATCGGGATTTATACCCCAACGACTCGGAAAGCATCAAGGTGGGGTTGAAAGCGCTTACGGATGCGATGGAAGAGCAGGGAATTGAAATCACGGTGGAGGCTGCCGCCGAGTATTACATTGACCGCCATTTTGAATCGCTGATCGAAAGTGACGACGTGCTGAGCTTTGGAAAAAAAAGATACGTGCTTATCGAGATGTCTTTTGTATCGATTTCACCTAATCTGGAAAATGTGGTCTTCTCCTTGGTAGCTCGGGGGTACCAGCCTATTTTGGCTCATCCCGAGCGCTATAATTACTTGACCAATCAGCTTGTATTTTATCGACGTCTGACGAATTTGGGCTGTCTGCTCCAGATAAATTTGTTGTCACTAGTAGGGTATTATGGCAAATCGGTACAAAATTGGGCCTTGGCTTTACTGAAGGCTGGATTGATCAGTTTTCTGGGGACGGACTTGCACCATCGGCAACACTTGGCTCTGCTTACCGATCATCAAATGGATCGCAGGCTGACCGAAACGATTTGCAAGTACAGCTTCAAAAATCAAGAACTGTTAGAATAACAACATAGCTGGGCACTTGGGGGGAACTTTATGGATTTAGTTGGTTGCAAATCTATCCGAAATTTTGAGATATTTTAGTTAGTTTACATATCTTAACGCCACCAAAAGACCGATATACTTTTTTGTTTCGGTTGTTCTTTCAGTTTGTAAATTAATTCATCTAATGTACTTGAAGATATTGTTGCGCCTGACTTTTGGCCCCGATACCTTTCTGGCAAGTTATACCTATCATGAGAAAAAAATGATATACATGAATATTCTGAAATACATAGTGGCTGGCGTTCTGTTGGCCTTTGGCTTCTCTTCCTGCAAAGTAGCTCGAACTCCCAGAAAAGTCATTTCCATCACGCCTTACTTTCAAGACAGCACCGTGGCTTTGCCGACCACGATGGAGATACGGCAACCCCAGGTATCCCGCATTCAGAAAGAAGACCTGCTGGGCATTACGGTAAGCAGCCTGAATAAGGAATCAAATGACCTTCTCAATTTTTCCAACGTCAATTCGCTCTCCATGTCAGCCCTTCCCGGTGGCGGCGGTGGTGGGTCGCAGCCGATCGGCTACCCAGTCGATTCGTCGGACAATATCTCGATGGCTTTCATCGGCAAGGTGAATGTCGCGGGGCTTGCGCTGGAAGCAGCCCAGGAGAGGATTCGCGCCGCGTTGGACGGATTCGTGAAGGATCCTGCGGTCAATATCCGGTTCATGAATCACAAGTTCGTGGTGTTCGGGGAGGTAAACCAAGGGGGGGCGTTCAGCTTGTTCGACGACCGGACGACGATCATTGATGCTCTAGCCACGGCGGGCGACCTGACGCCCTTTGCCAACCGCGACAGCATCATGATCATTCGGAGTATCAACGGCCCGCGGGAAATCGCCTAGGTCAGTATGCTTGATCGGAAGATTTTCTCGTCGCCCTATTTCTACATTCGCAATGGCGATGTAGTGTATGTGCAACCGATACCTGAAAAGGTCGTACCTCTGCTTGTCGATGACGAAGAGCGGCAAATACAGCAGCAAAAGCGGAACGATGCTCAGTTTCGACTACAAATATTTGGTAGTGCTAAAATTGTAATGATAGGTTGTAATTAGTGACGACGAATCTGATTGATTTGATGTGCCGATCAAGTTCTTTGGAGAATGACAAGCTCAAGCGGACCAGCCGGGAGCATCGCTGGCGCAGGGTGCAGAAGAACCGCTCGACGTGGTTGGTGTCCTTCTTGGTTTTGCGGAAGCGATGCTGATCGGCGGGAAAGACCTGCTTATAGGCCGCCCAGTCGTCGCGGGGCCGCCCGGCGGTGTAAAAGGTCGCTCGCCGGCGGTAGCCTTCGGGCAGCGCCCGCCACAACCCCTTGGCCCCTTCTTCGCCCCGGTTGCCTACGTGCAGGGCCACGACCTGCCGACTCCTGCGATCAAGGGCAAGCCAAAGCCACTGCTTGTCAGTCTTTCGACCCACGAAACTCCATAGTTCGTCCGCCTCACAGTCAGCATTAATCAATTCTACATCAGCATCTTCGGCAACTGAGCAGGCCAAATCGTCGGGTACCCCGTCATACAACTCGTCCATGTAGGCGTAAAGCCGGTGCTGCTTGATTTCCATCACCCGGCAGATCGCGTCCAGCGAGATTCGCTCGGCCAGCATCAGCTCAACGCGGCGCTTGCACTCGTCAGAGAGCGGTTCATGCGTTCGCTCAAAGACGAACTGACGCTGGCAGGCTTTGCATTTGTGGCGGGCCTTTCCGTAATAGGTCGAGCCGTTTTTTACTGCATTTGTCGAGCCGCAGGCGGGGCAGTCGTGTTGTTGAAACATGATAAGGTAGGTTTGAGCTCGGTGACCCAAAACTACTGCTCGCCTGTGGTTTTTTCTAGACATCATTACTTTTCAAGCACTACCGCCATCCATATGAACAGTGCAGGAACCGCAGCTGCTGGTGTCGCAGCCGATGTGCGTCCCGGTCAGGCTGAGGTTTTCGCGCAAGTAGTGGGCTAATAGGGTTCTCGGCTCCACGTCGTGGGCGTGGGATTTCCCGTTTACGTTGGTTTTAATTTTCATTGGTGAAGCAGTTAGGGTTTAGTTAGTGGATGAAATTTCCTCCTCGAAGTTTTCAAAGAATTGTTTGGTAAGCGAATTGGCAACGCCGCTCATGACGCGGTTTCCCGTGCGGGCCAGCAGGCCCGAAAGCTTGGCTTTGCCATCGAAGGTTAATTCGGTTTGGTTGTCTTCCAGGGGTTTCAAATCGATGGTTACGGTAGCGTCGGCGTTACCTATTTTGCTGTTTTGTTGCACATTGAGCGTGTAGCCTTCGCCCGCGCGGATATCCTGCATAGTCAGACTGCCGGAAAAAGACCCGTTGACAGGGCCCATCTTGACTTGGGCCACGGCGTTGTATTCGTTTTCGGCGGTTTTTTCGAGCGTCGATATGCCCGGCACGATTCGGGCCAGAACGTCGGTGTCCATCAGCATCGTCCACACGCGGTCGGGCGGCGCGTTAAGAATATGCGAGCCGTTTAAGTCCATAAATATTTGTAAACAAGCCGGGCTGGTACAGTTTATTTGGAAGGGGAATGTGTATCGAAAGACGAATAATCAAGAGGGCTTCCAATTTATATATAATTTTAAAAAGAAAAAATAAAACCCTACCTCAATTCAATACACATGAAAAAAAAGTACGATTTGATCGTCGTCGGTGCGGGCAGCGGTGGCTTGGGAATGTCCTTAGCCGCCAAAACCATCGGCCTGAATGTACTTCTTATTGAAGAAAGCGAACGCAACGTCGGCGGAGATTGCCTTAACTTTGGCTGCGTACCGAGCAAGGCCATCATTCATGTCGCGAAGCAATTCGAGCATGGCCGCCGGGCGGAAGCTTTCGGCCTTAAAACGGAAGGCAAGGCTGAATTGGAAAAAGTAATGGCGTATGTCCACGGCCAGCAGGCGGTCATCCGCGCTCACGAAAACGCCAACTACCTGCGGGAAGAAAAGGAACTCGAAGTACTGATTGGCCGGGCGCATTTTGTGGATGA
>NZ_JBGSXF010000011.1:0-12187 GCF_041751555.1 Persicitalea sp.
TGGCATCGCCGAGTACGATGGCGGCATCTACGACGAGAACGGCCTGAATATAGATGCTGTGGACAAGCACCGTCAGCTGACTAAGTCCATCACGAATTTTCCAGGCGCAACCGACATTGCCGATTCCAATTCCATGCTCACGATGGCCTGCGACATTCTGGTGCCCGCCGCTCTGGAGAATCAGATTACCGACCAGAATGCCAGCGAAATAAAGGCCAAAGTCGTGGCCGAAGCCGCCAACGGCCCCGTTACCATGCGGGCGGAGGAGATTTTGCTCGAAAAAGGCATTACCATCATTCCTGACCTGTACCTGAATGCCGGGGGCGTAACGGTGTCGTACTTTGAGTGGCTCAAAAACTTGCAGAATGTGCGCTTCGGGCGGATGGGCAAGCGGGCCGACGAGAAGAGTTTCGATCGAATCATCGGCTCGGTCGAGGAGCTGACGGGAAAAACACTCGATCCCGCCGTTCGGGCTGACATAACCCACGGTTCCGACGAGGAGGACATCGTCCGCTCGGGGCTGGAAGATACCATGATCCTGGCCTACCACGAAATGCGTGACGCCTTGATTGCCAAGCCGGAGCTGGGCGACTTGCGCACAGCAGCTTTCTATATTTCAATCAAAAAAATCGCCCTCAGCTACGATATGCTGGGTATTTTTCCCTGATTGATGAAGGTAGTTCTGAATTCAAAAAGCGGCCGCCTTTCTTCACAAAGGCGACCGCTTTTTTTCGGTAAAATTCAGTTATTGGCTGATGCGAAGTCTACAATTTTACACCTCGCGAATATCCATCCGAATCCGCCAGTCTTTGGGCAGGTAGTTGTTCACCCGATTGCCAAGATTCTTCATCCAGCCCTGGTTCAGACCCTCGTGCCGGGCGAGCAACCAGCCTTTTGCTGTGTCGGCGGGTAGTTCGATGTTTTCTTTTTTCAAAAAACGCAGGCCCGTTTCCCGGTCGAGTTCCACGGCGGGCCAATCCGCCGCCACAGAAGTACTCATAGCCAAGCTATGGGCTGGGATGAAATCCTTTCCCTTGAACTGCCCGGCTTCGCGCAGCCACACGCCCTGCGGCAGGGCCGTATCCAGCAGCATTAGGTCGTTCCAAAGTTCGTTTGGCCCGAAAAGTACCGTCCCGTCGGGGCGTTGCAGGAAAAAGAGGGCTTCGGCATTCTGCACCCAATCGGCCAGGGCTGCTTCCTCGCGCTTCTTGAGGTCGCTCAGCTTGCTCATGTAGCGTCCGGTTTTGCCGCGGAAGGGCAGGCCGCGTGTTTGACGGAAGGCGGCGAAGTAAAAACCCTCACCCCGCAATCGGTGCGGGTAGCATTGGTAGCCCGAATCGCGCGAAACTACCCCCCACTCGGCGGGAAGTTTTACTTCAAGATATTCCAGGTTCTGCTGCTCGACCAACCAGGCGGCATTTTGGTCATTTTCGACTTCGTTGTAGGTGCAGGTACTGTATAGCAAAGTACCGCCGGGAGCCACCAGCTTTACAGCTGCCGCCAGAATTCGCCGTTGTCGGGCGGCGCACAACTGCACGTGTTCCGGCGACCACTCGCGTATGGCATCGGGGTCTTTGCGGAACAGCCCTTCACCCGAGCAGGGCGCATCTACCAGCACGAGGTCAAAAAAGCCATTCAGTTTGGCGAAGCCTTCCGGGTCGTAGCTGCTCGTGAAAGTGTGCGGATTTCCCCAGCGTTCCAAATTTTCCTGCAAAGGACTGACCCGACTGCGGATGACTTCATTCGCCAGCAGCAAACTACCCGGTGGCATCCACGACGCCAGCAGGGTACTTTTGCCGCCCGGCGCGGCGCACAGATCCAGAATCCGCAGTGGACGTGGTGCGGGAATTAGCTGCGAAAGTACCTCGTGCAAAATCATCGAAGAAGCCTCCTGCACGTAGTACCCGCCCGCGTGAAAAACCGGATCGAGCGTAAAAACCGGACGCGCGGGCAAAAAGTACCCTTCGGGGTGCCAGGGTACTTTCATTAGAGCCGAAGCATCGAAAGCCCGTTTCTCAGGATTCAGTCGAATGCTCACGGGCGGCTCCGTCCCAAGTGCTTTTTCAAAAAGGATAAAATCCGCCCCAAGTTGGGCCTGCATGGTAGTTTCGAAGTCGGAAGGGAGAGAGGAGTTTATGAGTTTAAAGTTTATGAGTTTATGAGTTTTTTGCCGAACCCAGAATTGTTCACTTTGTGCCTTTGTGCCATTGGACCGCTGGGCGGCGGATCGCCTTTTCTCCTCCAAAACTACTCCTTGTTGCTATCTACCTTGATCCGCTCCTCACGGTTAGCCAATTCCCAGGCGGTGTAGAAAACCAGTTTCACAATAGGTGCCTGCTTGTCGAACATGATTTTCTCGACATCATCGCCGGGGCGGTGGTAGTCTTCGTGGACACCCGTGAAATAGAAAATCACCGGAACGCCCTTCTTGGCAAAATTATAGTGGTCGGAGCGGTAGTAGAAGCGGTTCGGGTCTTTGGGGTCGTTGAAAGCATAGTCCAGCTTGTAGCCTATATGCGCTTCATTGGCCGCCTCGCTGATAGCGTGGAGTTCGGACGATAGCTTATCCGAGCCGATGATATAGACATACTTGGGGTCTTCGGCGTGTTCCTTATCTACGCGGCCGATCATGTCGATGTTCAGGTCGGCCACCGTGTTTTCTAGTGGCAGCAGCGGATTTTCGGAATAGTAAGACGAACCGAACAAGCCCTTTTCTTCGCCCGTCACGTTGAGGAACAGGATGCTGCGGCGTGGGCCGTTACCATCGGCCTTGGCCTGGCTGAATGCCTCGGCCAGTTCCAGCAGCGAGACGGTTCCCGAGCCGTCGTCGTCGGCCCCGTTGTTGATCTGTCCGTCGGGCGAAATGCCGATGTGATCCAGGTGGGCCGAAATGACCAAGACCTCATCCTTTTTATCCGTGCCTTCAAGAAAACCCGCTACGTTTTCGGTGGCAATGGTTTCACTCTTGCGTTCCACTTTTAGCGACACGGTGCCAATGGGTCCCTTTGCGATAGGTTGGCCTTTCTTGTCAATGTCCCCTTGAAAATTGTTCAACTTCTTTGGCGTAGTACGCAACAAAGCCGCACCTACGCCTTTGGAAACAGTAAATACCGCCATGTTGCTCAGCGATTCCTGAATGGGCTTCATACTCATGCCGCTCATGCGTCGCGCCATGATGGCCCGCTGCTTCACGAGTTGCTCGAACTCTTTGCCTTCTTTCTCCGATATCATGAAAACGTACTTCGCGCCCCTGGTCATCGCCGTGGCTGCCTTTTTCTGCCACGATTGCGGCCCGCTCCAGCTCGACACCTGGTCGCTGTCGTTGACGTAGTATTTGCCGCTGCGGTCTTTCGGCTCGCCCTCCAGGATCACGACTGCCTTGCCCGTCACGTCCAAATCTTTGTAATCGTTGTACAGGTTAGCGTCGATGCCATAGCCCGCGAATACCGTTGGGGCCGACACTTCGCCGTCGGTGTTCAACAAACCGTTGAGGTGGAAATCTTCGTTAAATACAAATTTCCGGCCATCGGCTTTGACATAGACATCGCCCCAGGTCCGGCGATAGAGATTATAGGGTTGAAGGTAGCTATTCGCTCCGGCGCTGTCGGTGGCGATGGGCGCGAGGCCATACATCTTGAAGTGCTTCGAAACGTAGTCGGCGGCTTTCTTCTGACCTTCCGAACCCGTATCGCGACCTTCCAGGCTGTCGGAAGCAATGATGACAAGGTGTTTTTTAAGGTCAGCGGGGGTAATGGTTTCGGCGTATTTCGTGGCCGTGTCCTGTGCCTGTATTTGAGAAAAGGTCAGCAACAACAAGCCGCCGAGGAAGTATTTGTTCATTCTTGAAAATTGATTGGTCTCTGGTAGAAACGAAAATGGGAGCGCTTCGTTTGTTCGCAAGACAAATAAAGTGAATCCGGCGGTGAATGCGAAATTTGGTAGTTGGACACCCCTTTCGTTCTGATTTTCGGGCTTTAAAAAGGCGAAGGCGTTAGAAACCCTCTCTACGCAGCTTTTAGCCGCAAATCCCTCTTTTATAAATGACAAACTCCCAACGCATCGGTTTTTGGGGCGGCTTGCTGGTCGCCCTTTTCATTGTAGTCATGCCCGCACCGGAAGGCATGGCTATTACCGCACAGCGCGCCGTAGCCGTGACGCTGCTCATGGCCATCTGGTGGCTCACCGAGGCGATACCGATTTACGTCACGGCCTTCGTGCCGATGGCGCTCTTCCCGCTGCTGGGCGTGCTCGAAACCGATGATGTAGCCGAAAGTTACGGCCACAGTTACGTCATCATGCTGTTGTGCGGTTTCTTCATCGCAAAGGTCATCGAGTCGCAGCAGCTGCACCGACGTATTGCCCTTACCGTTTTGAAAAGCCTGGGCAGCAATCAGCAGCGCATCATTCTCAGCTTCATGCTGGTGGCGGCATTTCTGTCCATGTGGATCGCCAACGTAGCGGTGGTGCTGCTCATGCTGCCGATCGCCACGGCGGTCATCGCCAAAACCGACGAGAGCGAAGGCGACGAAACCTCGCAGTTTGGCCTGGCGCTGATGCTCGCCACGGCCTATGCCTGTAGTATTGGCGGCACGGCCACGCTCATCGGGACGCCCGTTAACATGGTTTTTGCGGGCATCGTGGGCGAACTATTCCCGGCCGCGCCGGAGATCAATTTCTTTACCTGGCTCAAAATCGGCTTCCCGATGGTCGTGGTTTTCATTCCGGTGATCTGGCTTTACATTATCAAGTACTTTCGGATTTCCACCAAAATCAAAATCGACAACACTGCCTTCGCCCGCGAACTGGCCGCGCTCGGCCCAATGACCGACGGCGAGAAGAAAGCCTTCGGAGTATTTCTGTTCACGGCCATCGGTTGGGTCTTTCGCAGCGATTTCGATTTCGGCTCGTTCCGTGTGACGGGCTGGGGCACCTTGCTGGGCGTGGGCGACTACGTGCACGATGCCACGGTGGCCGTCGTCGGGGCCATCATGCTTTTTGCCATGACCAACAAAAAGACGGGGAAGCCGTTGCTTACCTGGCAGGAGGCCACCACGGTTCCCTGGGGGGTAGTTATGATTGTGGGCGGCGGCTACGCCATTGCCCGCAGTTTCCAGAAAACGGGCCTGGCCGGGTGGATCGGACAGCAGATGGACTTCATCGGCACCTACCCGCCGCTACTGATTTTGCTACTCGTAACTACCTTTATTGTCTTCCTGACCGAAATAAACTCCAATACCGCCACGGCCAACATCTTCCTGCCCGTGCTGGCGGCCGTAGCTGTTGCGGCAGGCATCAACCCGCTATTCCTGATGATTCCGGCGACCTTTGCCTGTTCTTTTGCATTCATGATGCCCTCCGGAACGGGCACCAACACTGTCATTTTCGCCAGCGGTAAGGTTTCGATTCCCGAAATGGCCAAGTGCGGGCTGTGGCTGAACCTGATTTCAGTCGTGCTCCTGACGGCCTTGCTGTACTTTGTGGTGATTCCGATTCTGGGCCTGGAAATGGCGCTGCCGGGGTGGATTGGGGGGTAGTTGGGTTGGATAGAATAGGTTTGTTCACGATTCAGAAACGATTTTTGTACCTTAGTAATTTGAGCCAAGAATCTATAAGCAGTTCAATCCATGCGATTTAAGTTGTGTAAAATCTGGACAAACTACCTCGGCGCAGCCCTACTGGGCCTCGGCCTGTTGTCCTGCGGGAGTTCGGTAGAAATCCCGCAGGAAATCGTGGCTTTGCAAGACAAACTACCCGAAAACGTCGATTATAACCGCCACATCAAGCCCATCCTGTCTGACCGCTGCTTCAAATGCCACGGACCCGACAAGAGCAAGATCGAAGCCGGGCTACAACTTGCCCACTACGAGGGTGCGACGATGAAGCTAAAAAGCGGAACCGTAGCCATCGACCCCGGCGATGTGGGAGGCAGCGAACTTGTTCGCCGTATCTTGAGCGACGACCCTGAGGAGGTCATGCCCATGCCCGCCAGCCACCTTACGTTATCGGATGAGGAAAAGGCGCTGCTCATCAAGTGGATCGACCAGGGGGCAAAGTACCAGGAGCATTGGTCTTTATCCAAAATCAAGAAGCCGGGCGTGCCGAAAGTGGGCAAGAGTGTTTGGGCGCGTTGGGGATTGAAAGACGATGAGGAAACTGGGTGGGTCAAAAATGAAATCGACCATTTTGCCCTCAGCATCATGAAGGAAAAAGGGCTGAAACCCAGTCCGCGAGCCGACAAAACTACCCTGTTGCGGCGTGTCTATATGGATCTGACCGGATTGCCGCCCACGCCTGAGGAGCTAAAAAGCTTCATGCAAGATGATTCGCCCAACGCCTACAAGAAGGTAGTTGACAAGCTCCTGCAGTCGCCGCACTACGGCGAGCAGCAAGCCGTGAGCTGGCTCGACCTGGCCCGCTACGCCGACTCGCACGGCTACCAGGACGACGGCCTGCGCACCTCCCACCCCTATCGCGATTGGGTGATCAAGTCTTTCAATGAAAACTTGTCGCTGGATAAATTCGTGACCTACCAGTTGGCAGGAGACCTGCTGCCCAAGCCCACTCAGGATATGATGATCGCCACGGCCTTCAACCGCCAACACGCGCAGAGTGAAGAAGACGGCATTGTGCCGGAGGAGTATATGGTCGAGTACGTCGCTGACCGCGCCAATACCTTCGGGAAAGCATTCCTGGGCCTGACGATGGAGTGTGCCCGCTGCCACGACCACAAGTACGATCCCATTAGCCAGAAGGATTACTACTCACTTTTTGCGTTTTTCAACAACATCAACGACCACGGTCAGGCGCCGCACCTGGCAGAAGCGTCGCCAGTCATCACGCTGCCCAAGCCCGAGGCGGCGGCGAAGTTGAAGTACATTCGCCATCGCCTGGCTGCGCTCGAAAAGCAAACCACCCGCGACTCGGCGGCGCTGTGGCAAAGATTCGAGTGGTGGCGCGGGCAAGGTACTAAGGCTAAGCTGATTCCCTCCGATACGGGCCTGGTCGTGGATGTGCCGTTCGATTTGGTGAAATTTAAGCAGACCGACGATGATGAGCCCAAAACTCAGCCCATTTTTCAGAACCGGGCTAACGACACGCTGCCCCTGGAAACGCGCGGCGACCTCGACGTGCTGCCCGTTCGGATCAAAAGTCCGCGCGGACTGGGGTTATTGATGAAGGGCGAAAGCTACGTCAGCGTACGGGAAACCAAAGGATGGTGGGATAAAAAAGGCTTCGACGCCGCCCGGACGGGCGTGTTCGAGCGGCACGAGCCCTTTACGGTGAGCTTGTGGACGGGCGTGACTGACCCTGCTTTTAACGGGCGCATTTTCAGTCGTCTGCCCAGCGCCTCCGGTGGGTTTCGGGGCTACGAGTGTGAACGACTGCCCGACGGGCGGCTGGCGTTCCGCATCAATAGCGTCTGGCCCGACAACGCCATCGACTTTGAGACTGATTTTGTGATGAAACCCAACCGCTGGACACACCTCACGATGACCTACGACGGCACGAGCCGCGCCGAAGGCTTGAAAGTGTACATCGATGGCCAGCCAGCCACGGGGCGCGTGGTAACGGATCGCCTCACGGGCAGCATTATCTGGGCCAAGGACCACAAGTACCAGAGTTCCGGCGGGCCGCAGAATTTTGCCCTAGGCCGGATGCATGTTTTTGCTTATAAAGATTACGTGGTGGATGAACTGAAAATCTTCAACCGCAGCCTCTCACCGCTGGAAGTGAAAGGCTTGGTACATGAGCAGGATTTTGTCAAAGAAGTTTTACGAATTTCCCCGGCAAAGCAGACAGCCGCGCAACGGGAAGCCCTCTTCGACTACTATATCACCAACATCGATCCTTCGGCGCAAAGCATAGCCGCTCATCGGCAACTACTCATTGGCGAGGAAACAGAAATCGTCACCGACGAGATCGACCTGATGGTTTCGCGGGAGCGAACCACCCCCCGTAAGTCGTATATCCTGGAACGGGGCGTGTATGACGCGCCCGGCGAGGAAGTACAACCCGAAACGCCGTTGCGGCTGGGCGCGTTGCCCGAAAACTACCCGCGCAATCGCCTTGGCCTGGCCAGGTGGTTGCTGGCCGAGGAAAACCCACTCTTCGCCCGGGTAATGGTCAACCGCTTCTGGCAGCAGTACTTTGGGGTCGGGCTGGTCAAGACGCAGGAAGACTTCGGCAATCAGGGCGAACTACCCTCGCACCCCGACCTGCTCGATTGGCTGGCCGTTAGCTACCGCGAAAGCGGCTGGAACACCAAAGCCCTCCTCCGGCAGATGGTACTTTCAGCCACTTATCAACAATCGTCGCGGGCTACCAAAGAACAGATCGAAGCCGATCCCGAGAACCGCTGGCTGGCGCGGGGCAGCAGCTACCGCCTGAGCGCCGAGCAGGTGCGCGACAACGCGCTGGCGGCAAGTGGCTTGCTGGTCAGGAAAATTGGTGGGCCGAGTGTTTATCCTTACCAACCCGAAGGAATCTGGGAAGCCCTCGCCACCCGCCGGGCCACCCACTACGAGCAGCAGCACGGCGACAGCCTCTACCGCCGCAGCATGTACACGATCTGGAAGCGTAGCAGTCCGCCGCCGATGATGCTTAACTTCGACTCGCCCGACCGCAGCCTGTGCACCGTGCGGCGGCAGAAAACCGCCACGCCGCTGCAAGCCCTCGTCACACTCAACGACCCGCAATTTGTGGAGGCCGCCCGGGTACTTGCGGAGCGAACGATGCAAAAAAAACCGACGCTGGACGCGCGAATCAGGTACTTTTTCCAATCGGCCCTGTCGCGAAATCCGAGGAAGGCAGAGTTGAGCATCTTGAAAGAACTTTACAAAACAGAGTACAGGGGTTTTGAAAAATCGCCCGAAAGAGTCGAGGCAGTGTTGAAAGCTGGCGAGCACGAGCGGTTGGACAAATCTTTGAAATCCGCAGAGGTTGCTGCTCTGACAGTAGTAGCGAATACGATTTTGAACTACGACGAGGCGATTGTGAAGCGATAGGAAATTTATCCATAACAGAAATGACCACAGAAATTCAAGATAAAATTCACGACCAGTTCAGCCGCCGTAACTTCCTGCAATCGGCAGGACTTGGTCTGGGAGCAGTGGCTTTGTCGTCACTCTTGCCCGGTGAGGCGAGGGCTGAAAGTACCCTTGGTACAAGCGGCCCGCACTTCCCACCCAAAGTCAAGCGCGTCATCTACCTGCACCAGAGCGGCGCGCCCTCGCAATTGGATTTGTTCGACTACAAGCCCAAACTGGAAGAAATGTGGGGCGAAGACTTGCCTGAGTCAATACGAAAGGGGCAGCGGCTCACGGGTATGAGCGCGGGACAGGCGTCATTTCCGCTGGCGGCTTCGGTCTTCAAATTTGCCAAACACGGGCGGAGTCAGGCGTGGCTGAGCGACCTGCTGCCCTATCATCGCAAAATTGTGGACGAGTTGTGTTTTGTAAAATCCATGCACACCGAACACATCAACCACGACCCGGCCATCACTTTCCTGCAAACCGGCAACCAGATCGGTGGTCGGCCGTCGATGGGTTCGTGGGCCAGCTACGGGCTGGGTTCCGAGAATAAGAATCTGCCTTCCTTCGTGGTACTTTTGTCAAAGGGCCGCAGCGGCGACCAGCCGCTCTACGCCAAGTTGTGGAGCAACGGATTTCTGTCGTCGGTGCATCAGGGGGTAGTTTTTCGGTCGGGGCAAGACCCGGTTTTTTATCTCAACAACCCCGAGGGCATCGACAAATCCTCGCGTCGGAATATGCTCAACGCCCTCACCAAACTGAGCGAAGACCAATATAAGCAGGTGCTCGACCCTGAGATTAACAGCCGGATGCAGCAGTACGAAATGGCTTACCGAATGCAGACCTCCGTGCCGGAAACGCTGGATATTTCCAGAGAACCCGACTACATTTTCGACATGTACGGTGAGGATAGCCGCCAGCCGGGTACTTTCGCGGCCAACTGCCTGCTGGCCCGCAAACTGGCCGAGAAAGACGTTCGCTTCATCCAACTCTACCACCAGGGCTGGGATCAGCACGGTGGTTTGCCCAAAGACATCAAGACGATGGCCAAGTCGGTCGATCAAGCCTCCTCGGCCCTGATTGTGGACTTGAAGCAACGCGGACTGCTGGACGACACGCTGTTAGTTTGGGGCGGTGAGTTTGGGCGCACCAACTACTCGCAGGGCAAGCTGACCAGAACCAACTACGGCCGCGATCACCACCCACGCGCCTTCACGGTGTATATGACGGGCGGCGGCATCAAGCGTGGCATCACGCACGGCGAGACGGACGAATTTGGCTATAACATTGCCCGCGACCCGGTGCATATCCACGACTTACAGGCTACGATCATGCACTTGCTGGGCGTCGATCACGAACAGCTTACCTTTAAGTTTCAGGGTCGCCGTTACCGCCTGACGGATGTGGCGGGGAAGGTGGTAAAGCCTATTCTTACTTGACCCAAAGGGGGTGTTATACACTACTCTGTTCTACACTTTACTTATCCTCAAATTTTAGTTTTACAATGAAAATCATACACACAGTACTACTGCTTTTAACGACGGCTACCCTGACTCTTGCCCAAAACTACCGGGACACCCACATCCGCTATGAACCCGTCGAGCTAACCGCCGAAGAGAAGAAAATTCTGTTGGAGTCCGTGCAAGACGACCACAAGAAATACGACCCGGCGGAGAAAATGATCACCTCCACGCTCAAAAACTACTACCAGTACCACACCGACGCCACTGACGGAATCCTTCACCAAACGCGCGGCTCGCTGCGATACGCGGCGAACCTGCTCGATCTGAACGACCCACAATACGAGCAGCGGGCCTTCGACATCATCCGCAAGACCATCTCGTTGCAGGACACCGTGCGGGCCAACAAGACGCACGGTATTTGGCCCTACTACCTGGAAGAGCCGCTGGCGACAAAGAAATCGCCCGCCGACTGGAACTGGGCCGATTTTCTGGGCGTGTCTCTGCTGGACATCTACATGGGTCACCAGCAGAGGTTACCCGCCGATTTGAAGGAGACCATCAAGAATTCACTGATCCGGGCCGCCGAGTCGATTCAGAAGCGCAATGTGGGGCCGGGCTACACCAATATCGCGATCATGGGTACGTACATGACTTACATGACCTCGCGCCTCTTCGACCTGCCCGAAATGCAGGACTATGCCGAAAAACGCCTGCAAAATTTCTACGACTACACCCTCGAAAATGGCTATACCGAATACAACAGCCCCACCTACACCCGCGTGGCCCTCGACGAACTGGTTCGTATGAAGGATCACATCGTGGATAAGGAGGCCAAAAAGAAAATTGACTACCTCTATGACCTGGCTTGGGATATGGTGGCCCGGCACTTCCACAAACCGTCGGGCCAGTGGGCGGGACCGCACAGCCGTTCGTACAGCTCTTTGATCAAGCCCGACTTCTACGCTATTCTGGACGAAGCCTCCGGCGGAAAAATCAAACTACCTTACACCCAGAAGCGCGGCGAGGTGAAGATCGAGCACGAAATTCCCCAAAAACTACTTCCTTATTTTCTTGACCCAAAGTACCCCCGCACCGAACGCGACGTGCTGAAAGTGGACGACCCGCAGGTGATCGGCACCTCCTACCTGACCGAAAAGTATGCCCTCTCGACCGCCAATCGTTCCAGCCTTTGGAATCAGCGTCGACCCTTTCTGGCTTACTGGGGGACACCCGAGCAACCGCACTATCTGCAAGTACGAATGCTGCACGATGACTATGATTTCAGCGCGGCTGATTTTTACAGCGACCAAAAAGAGAATGAAGTACTGGCAGCCGTCACGTTTTCGACCAACGGCGGCGACAAACACATCAGCATCGACCGTTTGCAGGAGGGCAAATTCAAGGCCAAAGACCTGCGGCTGCGGTTTGAATTTGGCAAAGTGTCGCCGGATGAAATGACGCTGCCCTCATCCGCCGATGCTCCCTTTACGATCGACGTGGACGGCCTGCAATTCAGCATTCTGCTGTACCTGGCGGAGTTCGATGGCTTGAAGGGAAATTGGGAAAAAGGCAGTGATACGGATGCGGCTTGGGTGGACTACGTACTGTATTCTGGGGGCGAAAAGGATTTTGACCTGACCGCAATGAACGAAGCCGCGCTGGGCTTTGCTTTCCAACTCACCGAAGTGGGGAAGC
>NZ_JBGSXF010000012.1:0-4979 GCF_041751555.1 Persicitalea sp.
CCCCCACGGCAATGGCGGCCCTGGCGATGGTGGCAATGAGCTTCGGTTTGCCGCCCGTCACGCCGCTGCCTTGGTTGGGTTGTTGCAAAGAATGTGTACAGTCCATGACTACGGGAACGCCGAACGACTGCATCTCGGGCAAGTTGCGGAAGTCCACCACCAAATCGCCGTAGCCGAAAGAATTACCCCGGTCGGTCAGAATAACCTGGGCGTCGGGATTCGTTTCTTGGATTTTCTCCACAGCAAACTTCATCGAGTTGCCTGACAGGAACTGGCCTTTTTTGACGTTCACGACTTTCCCGGTCTGGGCGGCGGCTAACAGCAACTCGGTTTGGCGGCAGAGAAAGGCCGGGATTTGCAACACATCCACATATTCGGCTGCCATCGCCGCTTCGCCCGACTCGTGGATGTCCGTCACGGTCGGGACGCCGAAAGTTTGGCCTACCTCCTGCAAAATGCGCAAAGCTTTCTCGTCGCCAATCCCCGTGAAAGAGTCCAGTTTGGTACGGTTGGCCTTTCGGTAGGAGCCTTTGAATATATAAGGAATGCGCAGGCGGTCGGTGAGTTTGGCGATGTGTTCGCCGATGCGCAGAGCCATGTCACGACCTTCGATGGCGCAAGGGCCAGCCATCAGAAAAAAGTGATTGGCATCAGTATTTTTGAGTTTGGGAATAGTGAGCATAGGCGTAAAAGGCAGTTTTTCAATATTTCCCAAAGGTACATTTCTCCGCTTCGTTCTCCATCCAAACAGCCTATTCGAGGAATAAAGATTGTGCAAACCCCTGATTTACTGCCTGCTTTTCTGTTTTTTAGACAGATGAACGTCGGAAAGCTGGATAAACTATTGTTTGAAAAGTGGTGCGAAATATCTTTCTTTGTGGCGTTTTTAACCAAAAAGCGTTAACAAAATGTCAGAAATCGCAGAAAAAGTTAAGCAGATTATCGTCGAAAAACTCGGCGTAGAGGAGTCAGAGGTTACGACCGAAGCCAGCTTCACCAACGACTTGGGAGCCGACTCTCTCGATACCGTCGAATTGATCATGGAATTTGAGAAGGAATTCAACATCTCTATTCCCGACGATCAGGCTGAAAACATCGGCACGGTGGGTCAGGCAGTTACCTACCTCGAAGAAAACGCGAAGTAGTATTAGAGATATTTACTACCCGTACCCTCTTCATTTTTAATCTGTTTTATGAGCTTTAAGCGAGTTGTAGTTACTGGTTTGGGCGCCTTGACGCCGTTGGGGAACGATGCACCCACCTTTTGGAAAAATCTGGTGGCGGGAGTTAGCGGTGCTGCGCCCATCACGAGGTTCGACGCCGAGAGGTTCCGCACCAAGTTCGCCTGCGAAATCAAGGGACTCGACATGAACGACTATATTCCGCGCCAGGAAGCTCGTAAAATGGACCCTTTCACCCAATATGCGGTCATTGCGGCCGATGAGGCAGTAAAAGACGCTGGCTTTGCTCCCGACCAACTGGATCTTGACAAAGCCGGCGTTATCTGGGGTTCCGGCGTGGGCGGCCTGAAAACTTTCGAGGACGAGGTGATCAACTTCTCCGAAGGCGGCCGCAATCCCCGATTCAATCCCTTTTTTATCCCCAAAATGATCGCCGACAGCGCCTCGGGCGTTCTGTCCATCCGCTACGGCTACCGGGGACCCAACTTTATTACGGTTTCGGCCTGCGCTTCGTCCACCAACGCGATGATCGATGCCTTCTACTACATCCGCCTCGGCGTGATGAAGGTGTGCATCAGCGGCGGTTCCGAATCGGCCATCATTAGCTCAGGCGTCGGCGGCTTCAACGCCCTGAAAGCCCTCTCCGAACGCAACGACTCGCCCGAAACTGCCTCCCGTCCTTACGACAAGGACCGCGATGGCTTCGTGCTGGGCGAGGGTGGCGCGGCCCTGATTCTGGAAGAATACGAACACGCCAAGGCGCGCGGGGCAAAAATCTACGCCGAAATCATCGGCGCGGGCATGTCGTCCGACGCCTACCACATCACGGCCCCGCATCCCGACGGCATCGGCGCTTATCAAGTGATGAAAAATGCCGTGGAAGACGCGGGCATCCGGCCCGACGATGTCGACTACATCAATACCCACGGCACCTCCACGCCGCTGGGCGATCCGCAGGAAATCAAGGCCATCGAGCGCTACTTCGGCGACCATGCCTACGCGATGAACATCAGCTCTACCAAATCTATGACTGGTCATTTATTGGGAGGAGCCGGGGCTATTGAGGCGGTGGCCTGCATCATGGCCATCCGCGACGGCATCGTCCCGCCGACCATCAACCACTTCACCGACGATCCCGAGATCGACCCGCGGCTGAACCTGACCTTCAACAAGGCGCAGAAACGCAAAGTGGACGTTGCCCTGAGTAACACCTTTGGCTTCGGCGGCCATAATGCGTCGGTCATTTTCAAGAAATTCGAAGAGTAATCACGCCCAACTTTACCGACTTTGAGGAAGCGAATACTTTTACCCATTTTGTCGCTTTTCAAGCCGGGAATTAGTGAGGTCGAGAAGAATTTCAGGCTTTCCATCGAGCATATTCTAGGTGAAAGGCCGTCCAATCTGAGCGTCTATCAGTTGGCATTTCGGCATACGTCCGCCTCCCGGCCCACCGCTATTCAGGGTTTTCGTGAATCGAACGAGCGGCTGGAATACCTCGGCGATGCCGTACTGGGTATGATCGTAGCCGAGTTCCTCTTCACCAAGTACCCCTACAAAGACGAAGGTTTCCTGACCGAAATCCGCTCCCGGATAGTCAACCGCGAATCCCTGGGTCAAATCTCCCGCAAGCTGGGCCTGGATGCTCTCATCGAGTACGACGGCGGACGGCGGGGCCGCTCTTCGCGCTCTTCCATGTTCGGCGATGCCCTTGAAGCCTTCATCGGGGCGATTTATCTCGACAAAGGCTTCCGCTTCACGCGTAAGTTCGTCATTAAAAAATTGCTGACGCACTACGACCTCGAAGACATCATCGAGAACAAAACCAACTTCAAGAGCCTCATCATCGAGTGGGCGCAGCGCGAGAACAAGGAACTGCGCTTCGAGGTACTGTCCGAAAACGGCGACCGCCACCACCGCGAATTCATCTCCCAGCTTTTTGTCGATGACGAACCTTTTACCGTCGGCAATTGCTTTACCAAGAAGAAGGCCGAGCAGTCGGCTTCGGAGAAGGCTTGTGGGGAGTTGGCGTTGCGGTAGAGGGGGTTGCCCCAACACGGTATGCTTACCTCACCACACTACCCGGCTGAATTCTGAATATCAGGTTGAGACCCACAATCTGGACCTTGACTTCGTGGCATTGTCCCTGGGCGTAAGTGTAGCGCGTCTTTTTGCCGTCGGGCATCACCACGTCGTAGGCTCCGGCAGTCGCTTGCTGCACCGCACACATTTCCCCATAGCGATCGGAGTAAATATGCTTCAGATTCAAGGGCTCGCGGTAGTAGAGGCTGGTCACGGTGTGGTTGATGGGATGGGCTGTTAGGGTGGTTTGCCGAGCGGCAGCCTTTCCCTCGACGAAGGTGACCCGGTAGCGGTCGGATGTCTGGACGGTATTCGTTTTTTCTTTGAGCTTTCCGTTCACTTCCTGGCTCGACATGGAAGCTTTCAGCACCCCATTTTCAAACCGATTTTCACTCACATACACTACATCGTAGAGAAAAGTGTTGATGACAGCCTTCACCCGCAAATGATCGCCGCCGTCGCCCGAACGGGAAGGCGCAACCGTCAGTTCACCCACGGAGCGCCCGGCGAGCAGAATGTCGTAAACGATGGCCTGGCCCGCAACGGGTGGTTGGAGGAGTACCAACCCAAGCGCCAATGTTGGAATTAGTTCTTTCAAGGATATAGTTAGGTTGGTGTCGCTGTTCCATGGGTAAGCCCTTTCGCAAAATGCGCCAATCTGCTGTAAAATAGGGGTTTCTCCCTTCTTCCCGATTTGCAAGTTGAGATTAAAGGCAATTCGGTTAAAAACTGGCAACTATCCACACGAGGCTGTCGCAGCTATTAGTGCCGTTACCAACAAAGAGCCAAAAATTCCTATTAAACTTCGTCCCTGACCCAGGGGCAACTTTTTGGGTTCAGGGTAGCTCGCATATTTGCCAGCCATTAGTTTTTTTCGAACTACAAATCCAATAATCCCGCCTACAATGCCAAATATGAAGAGAGTGGCCGTTAAGGGGCCTGGATCAAAACCCAAGTTGCCTTTCCACCCTGCTATAAATACTATGGGTGCCAATGGTGACGAAATCGCTGCAAGCGTCAAAACTGGATTTACGTGGCCGATCCGTGTTGGAAGAGAATCCTCCGTGTAGTAGGCTACCGGGGCGATAGAATTGGTAGCCGTATAAAAATAAGCGTCAGAATTATTTGATACCGCAACCGCAAAATACAAGAAGATCAGAGTGACATTTTTTTTCATGAGGATTCATGTTAGTGGTGACTAATTCTTTAATTCCCGGCTACGCCTTGGACAAGACCTAACTCATTGCTGATTAGTTATTAATCGACTCAAAGGTTGCAGTTGAAAAAGTGATTGCCTAACCGCTAGATAAAATTCCCCGCTTGTTTTTAGGGTTCCGAATATTGACCCCAAAAGGTACTTTAGACACCGTCAAAATTCGTATAACTCAGAGGGAAAGTGATGCACGCACGCGGCCAATGCTGACCTCACGTAAACTGCGCGATGCCTGTGGATACGATAAAAACTGGCAGTAACGGGCACAAAACATTCATCAATAACCCATCAGAAGTATTAGCAGTGTTGATAATACTAACAAAAAGCCAAGAATCCCTATTGCACTTCGTCCCTTACCCAATGGAAGCTTTCTGGGTTCGGGGTAGTTGGCATATTTGCCAGTCAGGAGTTTTTTTCGAACGAAACCTCCAATAACTCCACCTATAAAACCAAGTATTAAAAGACTGCCTGTGAGTATTACGCCGAAGTAGTAATCAAAAAAAAAA
>NZ_JBGSXF010000013.1:0-3307 GCF_041751555.1 Persicitalea sp.
CCAGGCACTGACGCCAGCATCGGCGTTCAGGCCCAGACTAACCCGGCCGGGTGTGAGTACTTCCACTTCAAACCGCGCCACACTATATTGCTTTGAACTCGCCGCAATAATCGGCAGGTCAGCCAGCGGCAAGTCGCCGGAGACTTTGCTGTAAACAGGTTGGAAGG
The DNA here is from genome assembly GCF_041751555.1 of Persicitalea sp. Classification (NCBI taxonomy): domain Bacteria; kingdom Pseudomonadati; phylum Bacteroidota; class Cytophagia; order Cytophagales; family Spirosomataceae; genus Persicitalea; species Persicitalea sp. The sequence continues at coordinate 168 of NZ_JBGSXF010000013.1, forward strand.
GAATATTGGCTGCTGTTTTGGCAAGATAGCCGATGCCCTCCGCACTAACTTTCTTTGCTAAATCGGCCTGGCCCATTGCCGTTTCCCAACGACGCACGAAGCGTTCGTTAGGTACGCGGAAATCGCCCGTCTGCCCTAATTTGGAAAGAAAATCGACCAGATTATCAAACTCCTCCTTCTCCAGACTGGCCGTTAGTCCGGCGGGCATCAACGAACCGGGGATTTTCTCGATAGCCTGAATCTGGCTTTTGGGAATCGAAACTTCCAGACCCGTCACGTCGCGCATCACGATTTCGGTGTTGCCGTTGCTCACTAAGTACCCCATCGCCTCGCTGCCGTCTTTCTTGGCAAAACGCTGCAACTCGTAGCCTTCTTTGATGGAAGCTGTGGGGTAAAGAATCGAACGCACGATTGTCTCGACGGGCGAACTAGTACCTAAACTACTTAAATCCGGGCCGATTAGTCCGCCCGCGCCGCCCAGGGCGTGGCAGGTGTTACAACTGGCTTTCCGGTAAATCAATTCGCCCGCCTCGGGGTCAGACGACCGCTTGATTTCGCGGGCCACGGCGATGATTTCCAGATCGGTCAATTGCTGTGGCATTCGCTCTGGGGGTAGTTTACCGCCCGATGCCTCCAACGCCTGCTTGAGCAATTTTATATCCTCGTCGTTTTGACGGTTGGAAGGGAGTTGTGTCTGCACAAGCTGACGGCCGACCAAGGCGCGGTTTTCGGGGATTTTTTTAGTCAAAATTGCCTCGGCAAAAGCAATTCTAGACTCTTTATTTTTCATGAGAACCGTAAGCATTTCCGAAACGTCGCTCTCTTTCGGGAGCGTACGCAATAAATCGCTTCCAATGCGGGCGGCCTCGGCGGGATTCAAGGGCACCAACCGGGCGGCAGCCAAGAGCCGCAAATCTGCTTTGTTTTGGCCGGATGCCAATTCCATAAAAACCTGCTCGGCGGCTTTTTTATCCTGCGCGGCCAAGGCGGTTAAAGCCGCTTCCTGTCGGACTTTATCGCCCTTTTTGGCTAGACCGACCAGACGATCTTGTATTCCGGGCAGTTGCCAGTACCCCATGAGGCGAATGGCGCTGGCGGCCACGGCGGCGTCAGCATTGTCAACGAAATCAGTGATGCGATTCAAATCACCCTCCGGCTTGACCTTCCGCTGCCGGGCGGCATCTTCCAGCGCGGCGAGTGGGTCGGCGAGTAGTTTGCTTTGGCTTGTATTATCCTGAATAGACCTCTTGAAAAGTACGCTCAGTTCCGTCGGCGTGCCGTAACGGCTCAGCGAGTTGAGGACATCTTTTCGGTAGGCTTCGGGAATCTGATCTTTCTCGTATAGCTGCACCAACTGCGCAATGGCGTCGCGGTTGCTGACCGATTTCAGGGCGTAGGTGGTTTTCAGCGGCGACCCGAAAAAGTCCGGGTCGGTTTTCAGTTGTTTGGTCCAAAGCGGTTCCAGGTCGCGGGTCGTTTGCCAGAGGGCAAAATCCAGAAACTCGTCCATCGGCTGTTCCAGCGCGGTCAGGGCGGTGCGGGCGGCCTCGGCAGTATTCAGTTCTCGGAGCGCGATCACCGCTTCCAGCCGTACCTGTGGGTGCGGGTCTTTCACGGCTTTTTCAAGAATCGTGGGAAGGTTGGCAATTTGATCCGACCAAAGTTGCAAAGCCCGCAACGCTGCTGCTCTCGCCTTATAACTTTGAGCGTTGGCAAGCTGCAGGAACAGCGGCTCGTTAACCACGTTTAACGTTTGGTGCAGCCACAGGGCTTCCACCAGATTGTGTTCGTAGTCCGCGTCTTTCTTGTCAAGATTGGCAATCCATTTCTTCAGAGCGGGCAGTACTTCCTCCGCGCCGCGTAGTTTCAGGGTCTGTTTGGCTTGGGTACGCGACCATTCCTCGGGTAGTTTGAGCGCGTCCAGCAGTTCGGTGGTGCTGGCTTTGGTCAAGTTTGGGTTTTTGACCAAAGGCCGATTTTTGGCCGTGATGCGCCAGATGCGCCCGTGTTCGTGGTCGCGGCGCGGGTCGTAAAAGTCCACCTCGCCGTGCTGAATGATCGGATTGTACCAATCGGCCACGTAAATCGCGCCATCCGGCCCGAGGTTGACATCCACCGGACGGAAAGCCACATCGTCCGTCCACAGCAAATCTTCGACCTGTCGCGAAGCGTAACCGCTGCCCTGCTCGGTAAGCTGAAAGCGATTGATGCGGTTAGCCCGGAAGTCGTTGGTGATCAAACTACCCTGCCAAGACTCCGGCAAATGCCGCCCCGAAACTATTTCCAGTCCGCTGTGCTTGGGCTGACCGGGATTCAGGCCGCGAATAATGCGCTCGGCCCCCGGCGCAGTCACGAAGGTCGCACCCGGAAAGGCGTAGTTGATGCCCTCACCGCCCGCCCCGTCGGTCAGAAACGACTGCCCCCAGCGGTCGAACTGCAAACCCCAGGGATTGATAAGACCGCGCGCGTACACATCTAGCTCCAGGCTTTCGGGCCGTAGCCTCCACGCGCCGCCACCTTCCAACCGCTTGACGCCCGAGGGCGTTTCGACGTGGCTATAAATGTAAATCGCCTGATTGAAGTACAGCGAACCCTCCGGTCCCCAGCGGAAAGTGTGGATTAGGTGGTGGGTGTCGGCCACGCCGAAGCCCGTCAGGATACGGCGTTTTTTGTCGGCCTTGCCGTCGCCGTCGGTGTCCATGAAGTGCAGGATTTCGGTGGAGTTGGCCACATACACGCCGCCGTCACCGGGCAAGATGCCCGTAGGTGTCATCAGGCCTTCGGCAAAAATGGTGGATTTGTCGGCCTTGCCGTCTCCGTCGGTATCTTCCAGCACGTAAATCTTGTCGTTGGCTTCCTCGCCCGTTTTCACATGCGGGTAGGCCGTGCTGCTAATGACCCACAGCCGCCCGTCGGCGTCCCAGTTCATTTGCACGGGGTTGACGAGCATCGGTTCGGCGGCAAAAAGCGTCACCTCGAAGCCGTCCTGGATTTTGAACGAGGCCAGTTCTTCCTCGGGATCGTCGCCGGGGCCAAAGCCCGGTACGTCCTGCATGGCCGACGCCGTGAGGAGCAGGACGCAGGGAAGGAGAATAAATTTGCGCATTCGTATCAAAGTATTTTTCATCATTATTTCAAAG
>NZ_JBGSXF010000014.1:0-17540 GCF_041751555.1 Persicitalea sp.
TGTCTCGCGTTCAGAAATAACACTCATGGTACCCGTAGTTTCGAGGACTATGACGTGAATATCTTGCAAGTTGGTTGTGCCGCTTTCGCGGACGGCTACGTTTATTTCCTCTTCGGTAATTCTTTCTTTCTTCATCACTTCCCGCAGAAACTCTCCTCGGTAGAGTAATATGACAGGATCGTTGGTAATGACCTTCTTCACCGCCTTCACCCGAACGGATAGCCAAGTGAGAGAGAACTGCAAAAAAATAAACAGGGAGAAAGCCAGGATACCATCGAGTAGAGGCACGCTCTTACTTAAAGCCACCGTGGCCAGTGACGATCCCAGCGCCACGGTTACGATAAAGTCAAAAGCGTTCATTTTGGAAAGCGTCCGTTTACCGGACACTCGTAGCAGTATGATCATTGCTACATAGGCCAACGTCGTGTTGATCGAAATGCGGGCAATTGTTTCCCAATTATCAAAAAAAACTTTATCCATAGCTGAATGGCTGACGTAATGTAAACATCAGCAACCATTCCCTAAAACAATCACACCATTCCTTTGCAAGAGAATGTCGAAACTATTGTAGCACGATCTCCGCTGATATCGGGAAGTGATCCGAAGCGTGGGGGTACTTGGCCCAGATTTTCTGACCATCAGGCATCTCAGTATTCACCTTGGCATTTTTTACCCACTCAGCGCGATTATAGCTGTAAAGAATGTGGTCTATCCATACTTTCTGCCAAACGTTGTTAAAGATTGGATCACTGAAAGAGGTAGTGTAGATTTTTTCAAAACGCAGATTATCCTGCTCATCCGATGAAAGCGTATCGAACAGGGCATTGCCCAAGCAAAGAAATGGCCGCCACACGTTGCCCATGAGTCTCTCGACGGCACTGCCCAGCAGTCGTTTTTCACTGGCATCCATGCCAGGTCCATCATTTATATCGCCGCATACAATCAAAGGAATGCGTTGCGTTGCGGCCTCGCCCAGGTACTTATCCAAAAATTGAACCCGCAGCTGTGTTGCCTGGGCCAGTAGCTTTTTGCGATTGGCATCCGCCATAGCCCACCACTTGCTCCATTCATATGCGTTAAAAATACCTTTGCTTTTCAGGTGTAATCCTATTATCCGGAAGGTCAAATTATCGGCAGTTTTGATCTCGACGTACAATGGTGAGCGTTCAAACCTATACTTTTCAATAATTCCATCATTCTCATTTGGTATCTCGAAAGGCTGGAATGCGTCCATTTGCTGCGTATCGAAAAATCTGACAGGCTGCTGTGGATGAAAAAGACTTGTATCTGTTCGGATAGCGCAGCCGATGCATTGTGATGAGCCAGAGGTAGGTTGGAGCCTCACTTCCCAAACCCCATCTACATCGGCGTCGAAAAACTGTCTTAGTTCTTTTTCGCGGTTGGGGCCTTCGACTATAACAACGATTTCAGGACTCAGCTCATTGATGACCCCACTAAGATGCTTGCGGCGCGTCCGAACCGTGGTGCTGCGTGCGTGTTGGGGTTTATGATCATCGGCACGAAAATCGCCGTTGCTGTCAAATAGATCATTCATCCATTCCATGTTCCAGAGCAGAAGTTTCATAGTCGTGTTCGTTTGGTAAGACCTCTGAATTTCTGTATTCCGGCGTACAATTCCCATTTAATACATAATAATTTATTAAGTGGTAGTTTGTTTTGTCTCGCTGAAACCCGGATCCTCTCATTTGTGAAGAGTGACGGTCTCACTCGTTGATGATGCATTACTCACAAAAAAAGGGACGCAAATGCGTCCCTTTTTTTGTATCTGTTACTGAGATAGCTTTCTGTCATTCGTCGATCAATACTCCCACATACTGCTTTCTAATTCCAGTAATTCCTGCTCATATTGAAGCGATTTAATCAGACCCTGCTTCTCTCCTTTGTATATGTCGATGAAAGAGCGATCCATAGGGTTAGAGTACTTTGTAATCCGACCGTAGAAAAGACGCAGATCAAAGGCATCAGCTAAATTCTTGTGCTGGGCAGAGTTAACGGTATTGTACCAGATGTACTTTTTGGGATCGCTACGGAACAGACGATCCAAATCCTTGTATTTGAAAGAAGCTATGGGTATTTCAAGCCCCGTGGACGTATTTTGGTCAGCGGGCAACATGATAGTAACTGACTGAATATCGAAGTATGGGCGAGAGCGCTTTTTGTCAAAAATCCAGTCTTCTTTAACTTCCAGCAAGCTTAATTGATCGGGAAAAAACTCTTCTTCTGTCGTAATAACCGCCAACTGCTGGTCAAAAGGATCAATAGGAACCACCACGGTATCCTTCGGTGCTTCGGTCGGAGCAGCACCCTTTTTCGCTCCTTTCTTCGGAGTTGACTTCTTGACTGGCGTTCCCCAACCATCGTCTTCTACAACAGCGGTCTTCTTCGTATCCTTCACTGGTGTACCCCAGCCATCGTCAGCGACGGCTTCTTTCTTAACTTCTTCCTTTTTTGGCGCGTCCCCCCAACCACCATCGTTGGCCGCAGGTTGACCAAAACCCGCCGCAATTTCTTCGGCAGACAGTCCAGCCACCTGATTGGGAATCAGGAGTTTCTTGTGAAGCTCCTCAGGCGTAAGCTTGGTAACGCAAGAGTCATTCACATAGGCATCGAGCAACCCCGCTTTGGCGGCTTCTAAAAGATAGCGCGTAATTTCGTTGTTCTTAGAGAACATCGGAAGATTTTGCTTTTCATTCAAGTCAACTCGGCGCCACAGTGTCTTCTTCATCAGGATGTCCTGATCGTCGATCGGACGAGCCGACAACTGGTTCATTTTAGTTTCGTCGCGCTCTTGGGCCTGCACTGCCGTAGCTCCCAGCGCCATCGACACGATGGACAAGGCCACCACTTTTCCATTTATCCTCATAGCATTTCTTTTTTTCTGCGTTTTTTTTTCTTTTATAACGATACTGACTGCAAATCAGTATAGCCTCAATGAAATCAGTTCAGGTTGACCGGAAGCGTTGGTTTCCCCATCTCGACATCACTAACTTTTCCCTGGAAGTTCTGACGCTGCACTCCTAAAACCTCAACTACGTAACGGTCGCCAGGCTGGGCGCTTTGAGCTAAGGATGAAATGGAACCTCCGCCATTGAGCGTAATCGGTCCGGCAACCCGACGGATACCACGGGCCAGCGAAACCTGGATTTGAGAGACTCTGAATCGGGCATCCTCGGGGTTAAAGTTTTTGAAACTTTCATCGGCAACAGCAATAACCTGGATGGAACGCGCACTTGACGCCGAAACTCCTCTTCTGTCATCATACGCTCCTCCATTTACCCGGAGTTCGAGCGATGGCTTAGGTACGCGGGTAACTCGAAAAGGCTCACTGCCTAACAAATTTCCCTGATTGCTGACTTTCAGGAGCACTTCGCTCCTACTAGGTACAATCGTGATTCTACCTTTCTGACTACCTTTGATGACGTCGGCGCCATCGGCTGAAAACGAAGGATCCCAAAGTGCTCCCAACGCGGGACTTTGAACACTTAGTTTGTTTGCACAGCCCAAATACAGAGGAGGGAGTGTTCCCGTCTCGATCTGGTAAGTAGGCTTAGCAACAAAATACTCCTGTTCTAAACGCACTGTCGTATCTCGTCCCGAGGGAGTAGGGAAAGAAATGACGCCTTGCAACACCTTGCGTACCAGGCCATCTTTTCCATATTGACCGCCTTGGGCAGTAAAGTCTATAATACCCACCCCGTTTTCAACCCGAACGGGCGATCCGTTGAGGCTCATGCGAGGTGTAATACCGGAAGCAGAGGCGGCAATGAACATTTCGCCTTTAAACTTGGTACCAGCTACTACGGTTTTGTTATCTGCACTCAGGCGCGCTAGAATCCGGTCGAACTTAATATCAGCGGCACCTACTTTACCCGCAAGGTAGTTCAGTACTTCGCCTTCCATGCGGCGGATGTCGGTTTGCTTTTGGCTCAGCACCGCCAAAGCCGCCGCAACGGGCGTTTGGGCGAAGTTGAGTTGGGCAAAATCCTTGTTTCTCTGGTCGGCCTTACCTTTTGAAATGGGATCTTCATTGGCGTCAAGGGCCAGCGGCTGGAACTGCTGCGGGCTGAACTTGTTGAGTTGCTGCGAGTATTCGTTCAGTTTCTGCTTCAAGGCGTAGGCTTTGCCATTCTTCTGGTCGCCGCCGCCAATCATCAGGTTGGCTACTTTTTCTTCTTCCTGTGGATTTTTGATGCTGCCGTCTTCTTTCAGGCCATCACCTGCTACTTTAATGATTTCCTGTTTGAGCGCGCTCAGTTCGCCAATGATGCCCGTCGTAACCTGACGTACCTCGTCGGCTTGCTTCATCACCGCTACGTCGGCGGCCCGGCTACCCGATTTTTCTACTGCGGCCTTGATTTTCAAGACCGTTTCCTGATTTATTTTATTGGCTGCCCCGGAAGATAATTCGAGTGAATTGTTCAAAAGGATGAATTTCTCGATAATCGCTGAGCTTACCTGCAAGGCAAGCATGGCGGTCAGGACGAGGTACATCATCCCAATCATCTTCTGACGGGGTGTTTCTTTTACACCTGCCATAGAATTTGTTGATCGGTTATGTTATGTGAGGATAATTGATGGAATAGTCTTCTTAATCAAGCATTCGTGCTACCACGCATAGCGGTAAGCATGCTGCCATATACACTGTTGAGAGAAGAAATATTGTTAGTCAACTGCGACATCTGCGATTTGAAGGCCTGCGATTCTTTGGTGGCATCCTGCATATTAGCCATTGCGGTCGTTAGATTACCGTAGAAAGCGTTCATAGCTTTCAGATGCTTGGTAGTATCCTGCAACTCCATCTCGTAGACAGCGTTGAGCGCGCCCATGTTCTTGGTGATAGTCTGGAATTGCTCACGGTAAGCCTGCGCATCCTTGGTGGCGTCGGCCATCGAGGACATCGCTGTAATCGCTACGCCGTATGACTTATTCATATCATTGATAGCGTTGGAGGCATTCTTCACGTTTTTAGCGTAGTCGTTGGTCGCTACCGTGGCGTCGGTCAGGTCGCCGATTTTGCTGACGCTGTCCGAGAGGTTTCGGAAACCCTTGCCCAGGTTATCAAAAATATCGGGCGTAATCTTGGCGTTGGCCATCATGGCGTCCATGTTGGCGGTCAGGCCATTGGCTTGTGGTGTATTGGCACGGGCAACGGCAAGGGGGCCGTCGTAATCCGGAGCCAGTTCGGGATATACCCGCTCCCAGGCGGGCTGCCTTTCGACGGGCTGCACAAAAGATTGGACAGCGTAAAGCAGGAAAATAACTGCTTCGGTACCCAGTCCGATAGTCAGCATCTCGCTGCCGCCGTCCCAGTGTTGGATCTTGAACAAAGCTCCCAGGATTACAGGAACCGCACCAGCCGCAAACAGGGTAGGAAGCAATCTATCGAAGAAAAAACTTGACTCGCTTTTATTAGCCATAAAAAATTCGATTGTTAAAAATTAAGTTGTTTAAAGGAAAAATTGGGGTGTAGTCTTTTTTCCGCCCGGAGGAGGCACTGTGGTAAAAAAGAAGCAGCGATGTCGCTGCTTCCCTGTTGAAGATATTGTTTAGCGACGTTTTCCGGTAGCTCCCCGACGGCCGTCAATGTTGTCCATGATGCATCGGAAGCCGATGAAGGCACGTTGCTGGGTTTCAAACTCATAGGAGCGGGTGCCTGCTTGCAGGTAGTAAGCGACGTCTTTCCAGGAACCACCCTTGATTACCTTACGTGGCTCATTAAGATCGTCGTTCATGGGGTTCATGTCCCAAAGGATAGTCGTGGCGTTGTCGGCAAAAGCGTCCAAGGTCCATTCTGAGACGTTACCCGCCATATTGTACAGACCGTACTCATTAGGGTTATAGGCATTGGCTGGTCCCGTATAAGGATACCCGTCGGCGTCGTAGTTGCCACGCTGGGGCTTAAAGTTAGCCAGGAAACAGCCTTTGCCGTTCATGGTGTAGGGATTACCCCAGGGATATTTAGCACCCTGACGACCGCCCCTTGCGGCCCATTCCCACTCAGCTTCGGTGGGGAGCCGGAAAGACTGCGACCGGAACATGCCTTCCTGGTCGCGGTAGTCATTGTAAATATTGGTACGCCATTCGGAGAAATACTGAGCTGCTTTCCAACTTACACCCACAACAGGATAGGTATCGAAGGAAGGGTGCATATAGTAGTACTCTACCATCGGATCGCCATTGGTGTAAGCAAAATCTTTCTTCCACACGGTTGTATCAGGGTAGTACTTGGTCATAATTTCTTCCTCTCCAAGTACCGAGATAGAATCCATAAGAAGGGCGTCTACAAACTGGCGGTATTCGTTGTTGGTAATTTCAGTGTCATCCATGTAAAATGCACTGATCGTTACCCGCTTGTTCATGTTGACCATAGTAGCTGCCAAATCCTCGTCGGCCTGGCCCATCATGAACGAACCCGAAGGAATCGCTACCATACCCGCCGGGGTCGTTTGGCGATAACCCTTACGGGCGGTCGCCACGATCTCACCGTTGGCTACACCTGCCTCTTCCTTCCCCCCCTTACCGAATTTTTCCTTGATGAAGCCACAACTCTGCATGAGCATGACAGTGGCCGCAAAAAATAAAAGTTTGGCGCCATTTCGATAGAACGCTTTAAGATTCATAGGACTCTGTGCTATGTATTTTGTAATAATTGGTTTGAAAACGTTGCCTGTGGCAGGTCTAGTATATGTAGTGATTTTCATTTGAATCGTCTGGATCTTATTATGGAGCTGCTACTTTTCCCTAACGAATTCTGTATTCAATTGGTATGATAAAGGGCCTAATTCGATAAATCAGTCAAATATAGGGCTTGGTTTCAACATGGAATAACAACAACTACGCCAAAAATCAAATAAATGTTCTTTAAAGCGCGAAATCTCTTAAAATCTGAAACGGGGCGTCCGAACAATTGTCTTCTTACCAAATTTCGGAGCAGGCAAGCGATAGGAAAGCATTACCTCGTAAGAAGTAGGTGTTTTCAGGCTAGGTGCCCCAATGACCAAGTCGTAGGCACCGGAAAGCCGCAAAGATTGATTTTGCATCAGATTGACACCTCCCATAAAGATAAGGGCATCCTGTGCACGGTAGGATATACCGGCCCAGTACCGCTGGTTGTAAGTACCCATCACACCGCCTTCGATAGCGATAGGCGAGGAGAGATCGGACTTGGCGATAGCAAAAGGCTGCACCTCCCACAGATAGCCGATTTCGAGATTCAAGCCGCCGTTCAAATAGTAGACGGGAATCAGTGGGTTAGTAGCTAAGTCAGAACCCAGTTTGTATTTGGCATTGAGGAGATGATTGACCGATGCGCCCACATAATAACCCGCAGCTTCGTAACGAACTCCTAGATTTACGTCAGGATGAATTTCGCCCACCACACCAGTGCCAATAATGGGGTCACCATCGTCACGAGCACGAAGTACATTATAGTCAATAGCCGAGCGATAAAGCCCGGCGCTGGCACCTACGGCCAGGTTGCCGTTGCTCATCGCGAAACGGTAAGCTCCTGCCAACTGAAAACTTTGATTGGACCAAGGCCCTATCTTATCATTGAAAGCCGTAAATCCTACACCAAAATTCTTGATAACTGTACTGCCCGAAAACAACTGCGTGCTGGGCGCTCCACCCGCATCGAAAGTACCCTGATAACCCGCGTACTGTGTGCGGTGAATCACTTGAAGGCGCGTTCCGCCATCGGCCCCGGCGGCAGCGGGGTTGAAGTAAAGCTGGTTTAATTGAAACTGGCTGAATTGAGTTGGCTGCTGCGCAAGGGCAGTAAAAGAAGATATTGCAGCAATAGCCAGAAAAAAAAGAGTATAAATTCTACGTAACATACGGGCTTGGAAATAACCACAATCATTTGACAGTACAAACTCTACCTCGGAAAGTTTGTTCAATAACGCATATTCCGTAAAAAAATTGAAACAACACTGGAAGGCCAGTTTTATTTTCCGCCTCCCGGTACCACTCAAATGTCGTTGGCTTTCTTTATGTACAATTCCAAGGCGCCATTCATGGAAGGGGCATTGGGCATTGGAGCTAAAATATCTACCTGCATGTTGGCTTCCTCCACCGCCTTAGCGGTAGTAGTGCCGAATGCAGCAATGCGTGTTTTGTTTTGCTTGAAATCAGGAAAATTATCAAAGAGAGACTTGATTCCCGAAGGACTGAAAAAGGCAATGATGTCGTAAAACACTTCCTCCAGATCAGATAAATCCGCCGAGACGGTCTGATACATGACCGCCTCGTTGAAGTGAAGATCCTCGGCGTCGGCAAACTCCGGGATGTCATTCTTACGGACATCGGAGCATGGATAAAGAAACTTTTCGTTCTTATGCTTTCGGATCAGATCGATCAGCTCGCTAGCAGTTTTAGTTCCATTGAATATTTTCCGCTTGCGAACCAGAATATACTTTTGCAGGTAGTTGGCCGTCTGCTCCGAAATGCAGAAGTACTTCATACCAGCTGGCATTTCGATGCGAGCCTCCTCGCAAATCCGAAAGAAGTGATCAATGGCGTTACGGCTAGTGAAAATAATCGCCGTGTGGCTCAGGATGTTGATTTTTTGCTTACGAAACTCTTTGAAGGACACGCCGTCCACTTGAATGAACGGGCGGAAATCAACTTTGATATTGTACTTTTCGGCTAGTTCGAAGTAGGGGGAGTTTTCGTCGGCGGGTCGCGACTGGCTGACCAGGATGCTCGTTACTTTGTTGAGCCGATCCTGATCGAATTCGATGGTCTCACTCATTAAATCTTACCAAATTAATGTACGATTGAAAACAGCTCCAGATAGTCAGGCGGCAAACTTCACGCCGATAATGACAGGGACGATTTCCACGATGCAAAGGTAAGAAAATAAATACAGATTTATAATCCTCCCTGAGTTGTCAGCGTAGAAGTAAAGCAGAAGAACCCGCACAGAATAAAAAAATACGAACCCATAAATCAGGTATGGACGGGCCAGTTCAAGCCACTGCGGATTAGGGAGTAGGAGACCGAAGAAAGCCACGACATTGAACGCATAAAAAATGTAGGACATCTGCAGGGCTTTGACGTAGTGAGTATTGATAGCACGCCCAAGGTTTAGCACATTACCCACTATACCGATCAAAATATATTTGAGAAAAACCAGACCTACACACACAGCAGTCAACTTTACTTGATCCAGCAAAAGATCGATCAGAGTCGCCCCCTCCGACAGGAATCCGGCCGTGTAGAATAGTTCAAGGTTATGATGAGTCAAAAAAAGTATTAGATAGGCCATAGCTGAACTCACAAACAGAGCGACCATGACCATGAAGCGGCTATACGGCTTGTTGAAATTATAAAAGTCGTTGCGGTCGCTGCGGTCGAAGAAGTCATTGGGACGCAAGAAGCGCCGGAACAGTGAAGGGGAGCTGGTATAGGTGAAAAGGGAGAGAATCACCAGGAAAAGCAGCACAATGATTGAGAAGTCTTCAAAGGGTGTAGTGCGCAGTGGTTTGATGTTGATGATCGGCAGATTCTGTTTACGCTCAGCGACGGTAGCACTCAGCCGTCGCGCGTGGCCGATCAGTACTGTTTTCCCTTCTATTCCCGGCGACCCGTAGAGGGTGACAAGTATTTCGTTTTTACGGTACACCTGCCGTAAGCTATCTATATCAAAAGTCACCCAGGAATCAGGAATCAACCTACGTTGTAGAGCGCCCTCGACGAAAAGGTAGCTCTGCCGGCTAGTAGAGATGAGAAGGAAGTAGCGACGGTTTTGCAACAAATCCACCAGCAGGCTGGCCGAAAGGTCCGTCTCGTTGACGCCCCGCGAATAGGGTATGTAGTTTTCATATTTAGTGCTATATGTGAGCCAGTCGTGTTTAAGATCACGAACGAGATAGTATCGGCCGCTTGGTCCTACTTCATCTTCTGCCCGCGCAGTAGAAAAGGCCGAGCCGACCAGCCAGAGCAGGGAAATCGCACCGAATAGCCGCAGACATTTATTCATCATAGCCAAAAAGGGCGGGGTTTCCCCAGCCCTTTTTCGTTTCAGCTTTCAATAAAAATTTATTTTTTACCTAAGGCGATCAACATCGTTTCACCGATGACGGCGGGTGATTCGGCTACGTGGATGCCGCACTCGCGCATGATGCGCATCTTGGCCTCCGCAGTATCATCCGCACCACCAATAATAGCGCCTGCATGGCCCATACGTCGGCCCTTAGGAGCAGTTTGCCCGGCGATGAAGCCTACGACAGGCTTAGAAATACCGGAATTTTGTACATAATGAGCGGCCTCTGCTTCCATGCTGCCGCCAATTTCACCAATCATCACGATAGCTTCCGTTTCGGGATCGTTCATCAGCAATTCAACAGCTTCCTTGGTAGTAGTACCAATAATAGGATCGCCTCCAATTCCAATTGCGGTAGTTTGTCCCAAACCGACGCGTGTCAACTGATCAACGGCCTCATAGGTAAGCGTACCCGATTTTGAAACGATACCCACTGTGCCTTTCTTGAAAATAAAACCGGGCATGATACCCACCTTACACTCTTCGGCGGTAATGATTCCGGGGCAGTTGGGACCAATCAGACGGCAGTTTTTGTTGGCGATATATTTCTTGGCCATCATCATATCCTTGGTAGGAATTCCTTCCGTGATACAAACGATCACACCAATGCCCGCATCGGCAGCTTCCATGATGGCGTCACTGGCGAAAGCAGGAGGCACGAAGATGATCGAGACATCGGCTCCGGTAGATCCGACCGCCTGCGCAACCGTATTGAAAACAGGACGGTCAAGATGGGTCATACCGCCTTTGCCGGGAGTCACGCCACCTACTACGCTGGTACCGTACTCAATCATTTGCTGGGCGTGGAAAGACCCTTCGGAACCGGTGAAGCCCTGAACAATGATTTTGGAATTCTTATTGACTAAAACGCTCATAAATAGATGCTGGGTATTGTACTGTTGGATAGTGGACGTTGAAGATTGGATTAAGGCCGCTAGAAAGTAGCAGTGTTTGGCGATTGGCTGAAATTGAAGAGTTAAACCTTTATGCCTCTAAACAATTACACAACTTTCCCGGTAAAAGTAGAAGGAAATGCCCTAAGTAGCAAAATGTAGCGATAATTTGTAAATTGCCCTCCTGCCATCCCGAACCTGAATTTCCTGCCTTTTTTCATGATCCTGCACAGCTTATCTGAACTGATACTCAGCATCACGGCTTTTGCCGTCTTTCTCATCTTTTTTCAAAAACAACCCATTTATGGCCGCCTTATTTGGGGCATTTTTTTTGTTATCATTTCTGTCACTTCCCTGCTGACCGTGCTATGGTATTTGGGTTGGGAAGCGTTAGCTCCCGTGGTTGGCTCCTTGCGTCGACTCGAAGATACGCTGGGTCCTTTGTGCATGTTGGTTGGGACGTGGTTGCTGGTGGGCCACCTCATCGCGACGCGCTTTACTTTTTGGGCCACCATCGGCGCAGGAACCGGACTATTTCTGGGCCTTGCCTGGTTTCGACTGAATCCGTTGGTACAGGTCGTGCAGCCTTTGTGCATAGTCATCGCCCTGTTAATTGCCTGCTGCGGATTACTGCAAAGGCAAAAGAGTGCGCTTTGGGTAGTTTTTGCGATGACTATCCTGGCCCTGTCGGCGAAGCTACGGCTGGGACTCAGTCCCACTGAATCATACGATCCCTACCACCTGCTGGTAGCCGTTTCAGCCTTCTGCCTCGGCAAGGCCGTTCAATCGCAGGGGAGGATGTTGTTTAAGTGAGTTTTTTAAGTGCCAAAGCTGCAGAGCAACAAAGCAACAAAGTAGGCGTGCGTCCGCCTTAACTTTAAACTCCTACACCTTCACCCGCTGCATTTTCGGGACGAAGAAGTGCATCACTACCCACGCGATCAGGTATGCACAGCCGCACATAATGAATATAATGTTGTAGCCGCTGTTGAGATCCCCCCGCGCTGAGAAAGTGTCCAAAATCTGGCCCACGATGTAGGGAAAAAGAACCCCGCCCAGCGAGCCCGCCATACCGCCGATGCCCACGATAGAGCTCACCGCCCGGCGAGGAAACATGTCCGAAGCCGTAGTGAAAATATTGGCACTCCACGCCTGGTGCGCTGCGCAGGCGAGGCTAATGAACGCTACCGCTGTCCAGATGTTGGTAGCAGAAGTAGCAAACACAATCGGAACGACCATAAAGGCATAGAGCAGCATGGCAGATTTCCGCGCTTTGAACACAGGCCAACCTTTCTTGATGAGCCAGCCCGACAAGTACCCGCCACCAATACTACCCACGGTACTCGCGGTGTAAACTACCACCAGCGGCAGACTGGGTTTCTTCAAATCCAAGTCGAAAATCTGGGCGAAATAGGAAGGCAACCAGAACAGAAAAAACCACCATATAGGGTCAGTGAGAAACTTGCCGAAGATGTAGGCCCAGGTTTGGCGCACTCCGAAAAGCTTCAGCCAGGGAATGGCATCTTCGTCCGAGTCGTCGTCGGCATCGCTGTTGATAAGTTCGAGTTCGGCTTTGGAAATACCCTTTTTGCGCGTCGGGATTTCATAAAAGTACCACCAGAATATCAGCCAGATGAAACCAATGGCTCCCGTGATAATAAATGCTTCCTGCCAGCCATAGGCACCCAAAATCCAGGGTACCATGATGGGCGCGGCAACGGCCCCGATGTTGGTACCGGAGTTGAAAAGCCCCGTAGCGAAAGCCCGCTCGCGCTTGGGAAACCATTCGGCCACCGCTTTGATCGAAGCCGGAAAGTTACCCGCCTCACCCAGACCTAACGTAGCGCGCCAAAAGGCGAAACCCATAGTACTTTTGGCCAGCGCGTGTCCCATTGCTGCGATACTCCACACGACCAGCGAAAGTCCCAAACCCAGCTTAGTGCCTATTTTATCAATAATGCGCCCAAAAATGACGTAACCCAACGCGTAAGAGGCCGTAAAAGCCATGACTATATTGGCATAGTCGGACTCACTCCAATTGAAATCATCAGCCAGGGCGGGCTTTAAAAGTCCGATTACCTGACGGTCGAGGTAGTTGATGGTGGTGGCAAAAAAGAGAAGTATAACGACCGTCCAGCGGTAAGTCTTGGTTTTCGGTTTGACGAGTTCAGCCATTTGGGATGGAGTGATAAGCTAGTTGGGTTCGGGGTAAAAGCGCGTTAAAGACATATTTTTACTTGCGACTTTTGAAAAGAGACGCAGATAACTGCAGCAGCCCCCCTCTATACGTTTGGTTTTCTTTAAACTAGCCCAGAATATTTTTTTCCAAAAACGCATTCCTAAACTTCCCCTGCGGATCGTATTCCTTTGCCATAGACCGAAACTCGGGTAGTTTGGGGTAGTGCTTTGCAAATTCCGCCGGGGCCATCGAGAATAGCTTCCCCCAATGCGGACGAGCGCTGTAAGGTGCCAGCTGGCGCTCCACGATGGGTAGTAGTTTGCTCACACCGGGCCAGTCGGGTTTCCAGGTGAAGTGAATCGTGACGCAGTCCTGTTGGTAGCAGGGACTCATCCAAAGATCGTCCGCCGCGATGGCGCGGACTTCGGAGGTGAGCAAATACGGCCCAACCTGGTCGCCGAGGCGGGCGATGGCCATGATGGCGTCCACGGCGTTTTGGCGCGGCACGAAGTACTCGGCCTGCAACTCGTCGCCGCTACTGGGCGTGAATCCCATTTTGAAGTGCGGCATCCGCTCGTACCAGGGACCGGGGACACCCATTTGGGCCGTGCAGTTTTCGGCGGAAAGTTCGGGAATCGGGTGCAGGTCTTTGGTGGCGAGCGTCGCGCCCAGCCATTCCTTTTCATCCATTTGAGGCGCGTCGGCGCGTTGCTTCACCCATACCTCGGCGATGTCCTGGCTTTGCCAGTTGGTGAATAGACTCACGCTGTACCCACTGGCCTGGATTTCGTCGAAATGATCTTGCAGTTGAGCGAGGGGCATATTTTCGTAGACGTATTGTGTCATAAGGAAAGTAGGTTGCAGATCGAGCGTGACTTTGGTCAATACACCCAGCGCCCCCAAATGCACTACTGCGGCATTGAATTTCTCACCGTCCGTTTCGCGGGAAAGCTGCACGACTTCACCGTTGGCCGTGATCATTTCCAGTCCCGACACCGCTGAGGCCAGGTTGCCGTTTTTCTCGCCCGAGCCGTGCGTGGCCGTGGCGATGGCACCTGCCACCGAAATATGCGGCAGCGAGGCCAGGTTATGCAGCGCGAAGCCCTTCTCGTGCAAATACGGACTCAATTCGCCGTACTTAATGCCGGAATTGACAGTGACGGACTTGCCGTCCGGCGCGATGTCGATATTCTCCGGTGCGCCGACGAGGGACACGAAGCGTTCGTCGGTATCGGCAATTTTGTTGAAGCAGTGCCGGGTACCGAGGGCTTTTACTTTATCATATTTTTTAACCAATTCCTGCGCCTGCTGCACGGATTTGGCTTGGTCAAGTTGGCTCGTGCTGTACGTAAGATTCCCCGCCCAGTTTTTCAGGGTTTCAGCTTTGCTTTCTGTGCTGCAACTAGCCAATGGGGATAAGAACGGGGCAGTCATGAGGGCGGAGGAAAGTTTGAGAAAGGTTCGCTTTTTCATCGTACAAGAGGTTTAGGGTTTCGAAAAAGTAAGAGTCCCTGAGTCCTCAATCTACTGCAAGTCGGGGTGTTTGCGATGAAAATCCGTGGCATCCTGGTATGCCTTGGCAACCGCCAAGACTCTTCCTTCCTGAAAGAGTTGCCCCATAAAAGTGATACTCGTCGGTGTTCCCCGCTTGCTGAATCCGTTGGGCAGCACCACGCAGGGATGCCCCGTGAGGTTGGTGGTACTCAGATTGCCACCACCGTAAGACGGCGAAACATAGACTTCCACGTTCGATTTTTTCAAAACCTCGTACACTTCCTGAATGAGCCTCGTGCGCAAACGGTTGACCTGCAGGTACTCCACCGCTGGCACGAAGCGGGCCGCGCGAAACGAATTGGGCCAGGCGTTCTTGGTTTGGCGCACCAGTAGGTCATCGCGATTGGAACGGGTCATGTCGTCAAAAGCAGCCGCCCCTTCCACCGAGATAATAGAGGTCATGGCGCTGAGTGGGTAGTTGTCAGGTAGTTCCATCGGCACCAGTTCCGCACCCAGATTTTTGAGTTCAACCAACGTCAGCGAGTCGTTGGTTTTGTTATTATAATCCGACTCGAAGGCATTTTTTAAGTACCCGATCCGCATTCCTTTCAGCGATTTTACCGGAGCATAGTTGAAGGGCGCGTCAATGATGGTCAAGTCTTTTCCGTCGGGGCCGTAGATAGCATCAAAAACTATGGCGCAGTCCTCCACCGAACGGCAGATTGGGCCGATCTTGTCCATACTCCAGCTCAGAGCCATCGCTCCGTGGCGACTCACCCGGCCGTAGGTCGGTCGCAGCCCGGTGGTGCCGCAAACCGTCGAGGGCGAAACGATGCTGCCCAACGTTTCGGTGCCGATGGCAAAGGGCAGTAGTCCCGCTGATACGGAGGCGGCCGAACCCGCTGACGAGCCGCTCGATCCGCTTTCTATGTCCCAGGGATTGCGGGTTTTCTCGCCGTACCATACGTCGCCCATCGCCAGGGCGCCCATCGTCAGCTTGGCGCAAAGTACCGCCCCAGCGGCTTCCAGTTTCTGGATCACGGTCGCGTCCAAGTCCAGGGTTTGATCCTTATACGGCCCCGCGCCCCAGGTAGTTTTGTAGCCTTTTCTTGCCAATAAATCCTTGGCGCCATACGGGATTCCGTGCAGCAAACCGCGGTACTTTCCAGCCTTAATTTCCTCGTCGGCCTTGCGCGCCTGCGCCAAAGCGAGTTCGTCGGTGTAGGAGATGACGCAGTGGAGTTTGGCGTCGTATTTTTTCAATCTTGCTAAAAAAAACTCCGTCAACTCGACAGAGGAAATCTGCCGCGAGCGTAATAAGGAAGCCAGTTCCGAAATAGTATAGAAAGCCAGATCATCCTTATTTTTCGGCAGAGCAGCCTTCAGCAAAGTACTATACTTAAAAGGCTTCCGAACAGAGTCCAACACAAAGCCGACGGGCAGTGGATTGAAATACAAGGCCGGAGACACATCGTTGGTAAGCGAAATAGCCCGTACTTTTTCGTAACCCTCACGCGCCCTTTCCAGGTTGCCAAGCATGGAATCGCGCTCGGCTTCGGTAAAATCCAGCCCAAAAATCTGCGACGCCTGCTGCACCGTTTCGGTGGTAATTTCGGGAGATTTGCTGGTAACGAATGAGCCCAGGGCAAAGCTGGCGATAAGCGCAAGAACTAGGTAAATGGTTTTGTTCATATTGATCTGTTGTTATATGTATTCGTTGGAATGGTCGGCGTGGCGGTGTTATTTCCGCGAACCGTTAATCTTTTGACCTTTTAGTACCCCTCCCCACTACCCCCGCCGCCGAAATCTCCACCGCCGAACTTTGGCTCCTGCGGACTTTCGAAGGTCGAGCTGGCAATTTCGGTGGCGACGATATTGCCCGCCAAGGTAGACAATTCCGATTCTTTTTCCGGTGTGTAAACGAAGCCTTTTTTCACCTCCTTCAAATAACGCATCAGCCATACTGCCGCGATGATCCCCGCTAATCCTAACAACGCCGTAGCCCAATCACCGGGAATGAATGGAAAGTAATAATGCAAGGTAACGAGCGAAGCCATCAGCGCGACGCTGCCCAGGATGAGGAATACCAGACTTGTCCAGCGAATGGCGGCGTAGAGATAGAGAAGCGGAATAGTAAAAGTCAGGAACCAGAAAAGTCCCGCCAGCGCCACTTCCGGCGCTGGATCAGGGATGTCGTTGAGGGCAGCGTTGCCTTCTCGCACAACGAAGTAATTTCCGGCCGTGTAAAAGACGATTAGGGCTGCGATGTGTGTCCATTCGAGAGCAGTTCGCCAGTAAAAACTCCCCTCTTTTCTCGTGAATCTGCGGACGAGGTACCAAATGATTCCGGCGTAGGCCATCGCAATGAATGGTAACAGAAGTTTTCCCCAGGCAAACTCCATCGCCAGGGTAGCCACCACATAGAGTAAGGTCAGAAAGGTACCGACGGCGATTAGGGGTTCTCCGTAGCGGTAGGTTAAGAAAAGCAGTAGCGGCATGTACGCCAGGCCGACCAGCCAGGGAGTAGCGTAGATCGTGTAAGTGATTTGAAATGCTACCGGAGCAAACGACCCCATAATGGCGTATAGCATAGCATTGTCGATGCCGGAGAAATGAAGTCGGCGGTCTTTAATCAGAAAATTCAGGAAGAAGAATACGCCCAAACCGTAGAGCGGACCTAAGAATAGCTCAGCAAAATGCGTATCGATCACAGGAAAGAAAATTACCGTGGCGGCGGAAAGGCCGAGTGTCGTGAAGACGAATAGGCCAATCCAGATGAACCAATTGGGGCGGTAGGGCAAAGGCGAATAAGCCTGGTCGATATTCTTTCTTTGCGCTTCTGCGATTAGCTTTTTCTGCATCCAGTCACGGGCCAGTTGCTGGACTCGTTCGTTTTTGAGAAGTGTTT
>NZ_JBGSXF010000015.1:0-4375 GCF_041751555.1 Persicitalea sp.
CTGACTAAGCAATACCTGCTCGCGGTCGTAAATTCGTTGGACTGATTCGGGATCGTAGCCAATATTCTTAAAATCGTGAGCGATGAAGGATTCAGTCGCCTTTGCTAATTCCTCCTCAGAAGGCTTGCGGTGGTCAATTTCCAGTTCTTCGTAAGTACTCGATAAATCCGGCTTTTCCTGCCAGTCCAAGTTTTCGAGGCTTTTCGCTACTTTCTGGGCCAGTGTCCCGCCTACGAGCTGGGTCTTGGCGTAGTCTTCCGTCGGGAAGCGATCAGAGTCCTGAAACGACCAGAGGTTGACGTCGCCGCTCGTACCGTTGCTCATCATGGCCACGAAGTTGTCATCGGCCCCGAGTTTTTCTTTGAGCCGGGCGGCAAATTCACCAAAGTAGTCGCCCGTCACCGAGTCCTCGGGCCAGTCGCCAACGTAGTGCAGCCCGTAGTTGCCTAGCACCCCGATCCATTTGTCGTCCAGCCCCTTGACTAATAAAAAACTCAGCTCAGGATCAGGTTTGGCGACGGATTCGATGATCTGGGCTTCATCGCCAATCGGGTTAGTCTTCACGCCATCGTTTTGGCCCGTCACCGGGTTTCTGGCCTCGTAGCCTTCCTGCATTAGATACCGCCGACAAATCACGAAGTCAGGCACTTCCGCCGAACCGAAGGCAACCTTGGCGGGGCGGAGCGCGTCGTTGGCCTTGACCACCGACTCGATAATCAGGGCGGGTAGTTTTTCCTTATAATTAATGTCAGCCGCACCGCCCAGCAGCCCCACCACGTCGCCCGAAGCATGATTATGGTTGCAAGCCAACAAGACATTCGTAGGAAGAATGCCCGTTTGCTCCTGAATATGCTGTTTGATAGCATCCATGTAGTTGGAGGGCATGATACAAATATCCACCACGATGATGGCCAGCTTTGTATCTTTTTGTTGGAAAACCAGAGCCTTAGCGTACAATGGATCATGGATATGACGCGCGTAATGCGACACAAAATCGGACCCCAGCAAAGTACCCAAAGGCGGTGTAATATCCACCTGCGCCGCCCCCGCCATAAAATGTAGTTGTGGTACGGGCCGGTACGCCGGTGCGGGCTCGCCCGTCTTTCTTCCCATATGAACTATATTTCAACCAGAAAATCCAGAAAACAAAGTAGCAAAAGAAAATCTACCCCAAATTATACTTTCAAGCGGGATTCCGGTACTTTCTTGCGGTTTTATGTCCGATTCTGCCCCAATTATAAATATTAGCCTAATAATAGTACGCTCTAATTTTGTGGAGCTCCGTCTTGACTCTGAGCACCCCTGTTAAACCATCAGTAAGGAAGACGTGGCAATTGCTTTTTCAAAAACTATATCGCAAATTGTCCCCTTCTCAATGCTCATGCAGCGCATCCGAATCCTTTACCTCTTACCCCTCCTATTTTTCTCGCTTTATAGCTGTACCCAAAAATCCCGGTCGCTCGGCGACACATTCAAGCCCAATATCCTATTCATCATGTCCGACGACCACACGTCGCAGGCGTGGGGGATTTACGGGGGAATCTTAAAAGATTACGTCAAGAACGATCACATCCAGTGGCTGGCCGACCACGGGGTTGTGCTGGAAAATACTTTTTGCACCAATTCCATCTGCGTACCCAGCCGGGCGGCGATTTTGAGCGGCCAGTACAGCCACCGCAACGGCGTGTACGATCTTGACGATGTTTTCGAACCGGATAACACGAATTATGCCAAACTACTCCAAGCCAGCGGCTACCAAACCGCGATCGTCGGCAAGTGGCATCTCAAAAAGGAGCCGGCAGGCTTCGATTACTATATGGTGCTGCCCAGCCAGGGCCGTTACCAAAACCCAATCCTCAAAACCAAAGACAACTGGCAAGACGGCAACGCGGGCGGCAAAGTGTACGAAGGCTTCTCGGCGGACGTTATCGCCGATCAGTCCATTGCCTGGCTCAAAAGCAGAAACTCCGAGCAGCCCTTTTACCTCTCCACGCATTTCAAGGCTACCCATGAGCCTTATGACTACCCTGCCCGTCACCAGGATTTTTTGTCGGATGTCGAACTACCTTATCCCCCAAATTTCGAGGATTGGGGCGCGGCTACCACTGGCCGTACCCACGACGGCTGGCCATTGGAAATATTGGGGGAGCGTTACGAAAAAGGTACGGGTACCCAGTACCCCGGTGCTTCGTTCTCGCTGACTGGCCTGGATTCGCTGGCCGCCCGAAAGAAAACGTACCAGAAATTTGTCAAAGACTTTTTGCGGGCGGGCGCAGCCATCGACGACAACATCGGCAAGCTCATCGACTACCTGCGGGAAAGCGGGCAATTGGAAAACACGGTCATCATTTACACCGCCGATCAGGGGTATTTCCTGGGCGAACACGGCTTTTTCGACAAGCGGTTTATTTACGAACCTTCGCTACGGATGCCATTTGTGATTTCGTATCCTAAGGAATTTAAGTCGGGTCGTCGGATAGATGATATTATTCTAAATATTGATTTTCCGTCGCTGTTTCTTGATTTTGCGGGCACAAAGACACCCGCGCAAATGCAGGGACGCAGTTTTCGGGCCAACCTGGCGGGGAATACGCCCAAAGACTGGCGCAAGGATATGTACTACCGCTATTGGAGCAACGAACCGAGACGTCCGGCCCATTTTGGGATTCGAAATGAGCGATATAAGCTGGCGTTTTTCTACGGCCAATCCCGCACCAAAACCCAGCGCGACAAGATAGACTACCCGCCGGGTTGGGAATTTTATGATTTACAAAAAGACCCGCGCGAAGACCACAACGCCATCGGTGATCCGGCTTATCGGGACATCATAAAAACCATGAAGGCACGGCTCAGAACAATCAAAAATGACACCGGCGATGGGGTCGAGTCTAACGAGACTATTGCCGAACTTATCGAGCAATACTGGTAGTTTTTCGCCTCTTAAAACTCAAAATAAAATCAAGAAATCAATGCGCAAAAAAGTAATTCTTTTCTCAGCCCTGACCATAGGTGTCGTTTCCCTACTAGCCTTTAATTTTAATGTAAAACCAAAGGCCGACAGACCTCCCAATGTGGTACTTGTCTATATCGACGACATGGGCTTCGGGGACCTCGGTCGCACCGGAGCGGTGGACTACACCACACCCAATTTCGACGATATGGCCAGCAAAGGAATGTTCCTCTCGCACTACTATACGCCCCAAGCCGTGTGTACTGCCTCGCGGGCGGGACTACTGACCGGCTGCTACCCCAACCGTCTCGGTTTTGCCGGGGCTACGGACCATTCGGCCAAGACTGGAATCAACCCCGATGAAGAGATTATCGCTGAGCTCCTCAAAGCCCAGGGCTACGCTACCGCCGCCTTCGGCAAGTGGCATCTGGGTTTCCAGAAAAAGTTTTTGCCGCTGCAACACGGGTTCGATGAGTACTTCGGCATCCCCTACTCCAACGACATGTGGCCCAACCACCCGGTCAACAAGAATTACTACCCGCCGCTACCGCTCATCGAGGGCAACGAGACAGTGGCGACTAACCCCGATCAGAGTCAGTTTACGACTTGGTTCACGGAACGGACAATTCAGTTTATCATGAAAAACAAGGAAAAGCCCTTCTTCGCCTACCTTGCCCACCCCATGCCGCACGTGCCACTGTTCGTTTCTAATAAATTCAAAGGAAAATCGAAGCAGGGACTATACGGCGACGTAATTATGGAACTGGACTGGAGTATCGGCCAACTGCGTAAAACCTTGAGGGAGGAAGGGCTAGCCGAAAACACCCTGCTTATCGTGACTTCCGACAACGGCCCATGGCTGACTTATGGCAACCACGCGGGTAGTTCGGGTGGTTTTCGAGAAGGCAAAGGGACGTCTTTCGAGGGTGGCCACCGGGTACCGTTCATTGCCGAATGGCCGGGTGTCATTCCGGCGGGCCTTGTGTCCAATAATCTGTCGGCGGGCATCGACGTCCTGCCCACCATCGTGGAGGCTACGGGCGCGAAACTACCCAAGAAGCGCATCGACGGAGTGAGTCTGCTCGCCAACCTCAAAGGTAACCTTGCCGAAATACCACGGGAGTCTTTTTATTTTTATTACCGAAAAAATAATCTTGAAGCGGTGAGGCATGGTCATTGGAAACTAGTTTTTCCGCATCCGGGCCGCACCAACGAAGGCTTCGAGCCGGGCCACAACGGCCAGCCGGGTCGCGGCAATGAAAGCTTCAACCATCCCGGTGGCCTCTATGACCTGCGTCGCGATCCGGGCGAGCGGTACAATGTGATGTTCGACTACCCCGAAGTGAAAGCCGAGTTGATGAAAATCGCGGAGGAGGCACGAGCTGATTTAGGGGATGATTTGACGGGACGTCCGGCTAAGAATGT
>NZ_JBGSXF010000016.1:0-2662 GCF_041751555.1 Persicitalea sp.
TGATCCCGGCGAGGGTATATTTTCAAAAACCCACGGGGGCGACCATTGAACTGCTGCTGCTGAATCCCGAAGTACCTACTCGCATCATCAACGATGCCATGCTGGTCGTGGGCCAAAGTACCTGGGCTTGCATGATCGGCACTAAAAAACGCTGGAAACCCACCGAAACATTGGCCAGTACCCTGACCATTGAAGGACAAACCATAACGCTGGAAGCCTGCTATGTCGATTATAACAAGAATTGGGTGCAACTAAACTGGGACAGCGACGCCCCATTCCTCGATATAGTAAAAGCCCTGGGCGAAATCCCGTTACCGCCTTACCTTAACCGCGACACGGAAGCGCAGGATGCGCAGACCTACCAGACAGTCTATGCCCGACAAGAGGGTGCCGTGGCTGCGCCCACCGCCGGACTGCATTTCACGAGCTCAGTACTGGAAAATCTGGCTCAGAAAGGCATCGAAAAAACGTTTCTGACACTGCACGTAGGCGCGGGAACCTTCCAGCCGATCAAAGTCGAGAACGTTCGGGAACACCACATGCACTCGGAGCAAGTAGTTTACACCCTTAGTTTGGTGGAGCAATTGTTGCAAAGAGTACGGCACATCGTCGCGGTAGGCACCACCTCGCTGCGTTCGTTGGAAAGCTTATACTGGTTTGGCGTGAAACTTCTGCGACAGGAAACGAGCGAATTCTGGATTGAAAAGCTTTATCCCTACCAATTTCAGGAAGCAGAACTACCCACGGCGGCGGAATCCCTTTGTACAATTCTCGATTATTTGGACAAAAACAATCTGGAAGAAATCACCGGGCAAACGGAGATTTTCATTTTTCCCGGCTACCGCTTTCGCCTGTGTCAGGGGCTGATCACCAACTACCACCAGCCCGGCTCGACGCTTATCCTGCTGGTAGCTGCTTTTGTGGGCGAGGACTGGCAGAACATTTATGACGCAGCTCTGGCTAAAGACTACCGATTTTTGAGCTACGGAGATTCTTCGCTGCTTTGGGGAAACCTAGCCAAATTCCAGGCGTAATCAGTTTTTTCGTCTTCGCCAGTATCGCT
Organism: Persicitalea sp.; assembly: GCF_041751555.1. NCBI lineage: Bacteria > Pseudomonadati > Bacteroidota > Cytophagia > Cytophagales > Spirosomataceae > Persicitalea > Persicitalea sp. The sequence continues at coordinate 1,064 of NZ_JBGSXF010000016.1, forward strand.
TTTTGCGTTCTTTTGGAATTTCGTTTGAAACTATTTCAATTCCTTGGTTTCGCAGCATTGTCCTGATTGACTCTTCCGAAAAACCGCTTTGAATGGATAAATCTTTAATGGAAACTCCTTTCAAATAGTTATTCTTGAATTTTTCTTTATCAAAGATTGAGAAGTGCATATTATGATTTGAGAAAGCAGTTCGTTTTATTGAAATAATCTAAACCCGATCAGTCCCTACTCGTTTCGATCATGAAAGACCGTCTCCTTTCTCTCGATGTTCTGCGCGGTCTGACGATCATGCTCATGACGATTGTGAACAATCCGGGCGACTGGGGCAATGTATATGCACCTTTCCTCCACGCCGAGTGGCACGGCTTCACGCCTACTGACCTGGTATTTCCTACCTTCCTTTTTATCGTTGGCATCACCACGGTGCTGGCCACGCCCCGCAAAGTCCTTGACCGAGCGGTCTGGGAAAAAATCCTGACGCGCTTCCTGCGGATTTTCTCGCTTGGGCTGTTCCTGAATTTCTTCTCCAAGATTCGTCTTTTTGGGTTGGAAGGCGTAGGATTGCTTTTAGTCCGGTTACTGATTACAGCGCTGGTAGTGGTCGCCCTGTTTGGCCAATACGACCGTCGTCGGCAGCTTTACGTGGCGCTGGGGATTTTCGTTCTGTTGTTTGTTCTGGCCTTCGGCGGTTTTGCAGACTATCAAAATGTTCGCCTTCCCGGCGTGTTGCAGCGCATCGCGGTAGTTTATCTCGTGGTATCGCTGTTGTACTTGACGACTTCCGTTTCCACGCAGACTATTGTAGGGGTGGTGATTTTACTGGCCTATTGGGCCATCATGACGCTCGTTCCTGTGCCGGGAATTGGTGTGGCGAATGTCGAGAAAGGCACGAACCTGGCCGCCTGGGTGGACTACCTCGTGATTCCCAATCATCTTTGGGTCACTTCCAAAACCTGGGACCCCGAAGGCATCCTGAGTACGCTACCCGCCATCGGCACGGGCATTGCCGGACTGCTGACCGGGGCTTTACTGACGGCCAACTTCTCCAAGCAGAAAAAGTTTGGGTACCTATTGGTAGGCGGCGTAGCAGGTATTCTGCTCGGCTTGCTTTGGAGTCCGACTTTCCCCATCAACAAAGCCTTGTGGACAAGTTCGTACGTACTATACGCAGCAGGCATCGGGCTGGTGTTGCTGGCCCTGCTCTATTTCGTGATCGATTATAAAGAAATCAAAAATTGGATTGTCCCCTTTCTAGTTTTCGGAGTGAATCCGATGGTCGTCTTTTTCTTCTCGGGAATTATTCCCCGCGCTTTGAGCGCAATCAAAGTGGTTAATCCGGCGAGACCGACAAGCGGTGGTCCGGCTAACGACTCGATTGGCTTGCAGAATTATCTCTACAACTTTCAGATCGCGCCGCACTTTTCCGATCCTATGGCAGCCTCACTAGCAGGAGCATTGATTTATTTAGTGATTTGGTTCGTGATTCTGTATGTTTTCTACCGCCGAAAAATGATCTTCAAAGTTTAAGTTTTCTACCTGCTACGCAGGCTTGCTATTTTCAGCTAAATACGCAACTTTTGCGGCCCGATCACCCCACAC
>NZ_JBGSXF010000017.1:0-3157 GCF_041751555.1 Persicitalea sp.
TCAGCGCAGTGTTGGGGTCGTCGATGACGACGGTAGCGGCGGCAATAGCTTCATCCCATTTTTGTTGGGCAATATACGTTTCGGCTAACAGGTGCTGCGCCACCAGGTTGGACACCCGCCCGTCGGCTACTTCCCCGATAGAGGGCAGGTTGTTAGCGGCAAAGGTAGCATCTTCCGCGATTTGCGCTAATATATCTTCCCGGCTTGCCCGCGTGAAATCCGTTTTGGGAGAGGTTACTTCTTCCAGCAACAAAGGAACGCCCCCGTACAGGTACACTAAATTCCGATAGGCAAAGGCACGGAAGAAGCGAGCTTCGGCTTCAATAAGTTTTTTTTGTTCGCCAGTGAGTTCACTTTCCTTTACACGGTCTACAATGGAGTTGGCGCTGGTCACGATTTTGTACAAGCGGCTCCAATGCCATTCAGACATACTACCCGTAGGGTTCAAGGTGATATTATAATCTCCAAAGCGGTTGTTCGAGGTGGAGGTGCGGGCATCAAACATGATGTCCGTTCCGTAGATGTACGCCTGTGAGTTTTCGTTTGAGTTATAACGAAGATCACGCATCTGGGCGTACAAATCGTACACCGAGCTTTCGTAGTTCTCAAAGGTAACGAAGGCGTTGCCGGGACTGAAGAAGTCCAGTGGTTTTTCTTCCAGAAAATCATCTTCGTTGCAGGCAGCGGCAATCAGTGACAGAACAATAATAATGAAACTATATTGAAATAATGTTTTCATGTCAAATCAGATTTTACAGTTATAATGAAATGTCTAAGCCAAACGAAAAGCCGCGCATGACGGGCAGGGCTGTACCTTGGGTAGCCCCGAGGCCCTGACCGGTTTCTGGATCCCAACCTTCCCAGTTGGTCAAGGTGAGCAGGTTTTTGCCGCTGACAAAGACTTTCAATCCTTGCAGACCGATGCGTTCTGTCAGGCTGTTGTTCAACTTATACGCCAGCGAAATATCCTGTAGCCGCACAAAGCTGCGGGAAAAATACCGACGGCCTCCGATGGCAGCGTCTGCACCAGGCCGGCGATATGTCGCACCTGGATTGGCGGGTGTCCAGTAGTCAATTTCTGCGAACCAGTTGCTGGCCTGTGCAACACCGGGTGTGCCGTAGCCACTGGCCCAGGGGTTGTTCTCCCCCAGGTACCCATCGCTTCCACTCTGAATGGATTTGACGAAAAACTTTAATGAGAAATCTTTATAGCGAAGGGTGTTCTGTATCCCAAACTGATAGGCGGGTTCTGCGCGTCCCAGAATCCGCCGGTCGTCTTGAGGAGTGATCTGGCCGTCACCGTTAAAATCCCGCAGTTTGTACTGGCCCGGCGCAAATCCATCGGGAATGCTCTCGCTGTCGCTGATCTGCCATAGCCCGTCGACCACGTAGCCGTAGATGGCTCCGATAGGCTCGCCAATGAACAAGCCATTAGCCGTCAGGTCGTCTTCTCGTCCGTCGCCATCACGGTCCAACCCGATCAGGCTTTCAATTTTATTGTTGTTGGTAGCAAAGTTCAGCCCTACATCCCAACTGAAATTAGGAATACGGACCGGGGTGGCGTTCAGCAGCACTTCCAGACCGGTATTGCTAATTTCGCCTATGTTCGAGGTGATATTATCAAAGCCGGTAATTTCGGGCAACACGAAGTTCCAGAGCAGATCGGTGGTTTTGGATTGGTAATAGTCAATACTTCCCGAAAGTTTGCTGTCCAGAAGTTCAAAATCCAGTCCGACGTTGATGCCCGCCGTTCTTTCCCACGACAGATCAGGATTGGATAGCGAAGTGATGCGTTGTCCGTTGACTGTGCTTCCACCATCTCCGAACACATACTGTGAATTAGCCCCGGCAGATACTCGCGCCAGCGAACTATAGCGGCTGGTCAGGTTTCCGTTGATGCCGTAGCTGGCGCGTAGTTTCAGGAAGTTGAGTGTATTGATGTTCGCCAGAAAACTTTCTTCAGACAATACCCAGCCTACGCCTACCGACGGGAACAAGCCAAACTTATTGTTTTCGGAAAAGCCACTGAATCCGTCCCGGCGCAGGGTGGCAGTAAGGAGGTATCTGTCCTTAAAATCGTAGTTGATCCGCGCCATCTGGTAGAGGTACTTTTCTTCCCAGGCTCTCGATGATATTTGCTGAATGACAGCTTGTTCCAGGCTGTTGTACGACAGTGCCAAATTAGAAAAGTTGGTTCCTTCGGCCCCGTTTTCATCGAAGGAAATACGGTTGAACCCGTATAACAGGGTTGCGTTAAGTTCGTGGTTTTTGCCTAATTGCCGGTTGTACGTCACAATATTATCCACTAAGATGTCGTAGGTAGCCCGGTTGATCTTGATAGCCCGGCCTGATTGCCCCGCATCATAGATGCTGGAGTTACTCAGCGCATCCCAGCGGTAGTTGTTGCTAAAGTTTACCCGGTAGCTGAGTCCTTTTATCTGCGGGATACGAAGGTTGGCGTAGAAAATACCGGATAGATTGTTTCGCAGATCCCGGTCGTCAGAAGCACTTTGCAAAAACGGGTTCAAGCGGTTATCGCCTAATGGATTGATGATCAGTTCTCCGTTTTCATCCCGGGGCGTCACCAGGGGACTCATCAGCGGGATAGAGCCTAAACCCGGACTTTCTCCCGAATAATCCGAGAATGACCCAAAGGTATTGGCCCCGATCGTGAGCCACTCGGCTATTTCGGTATCTACATTGATGCGGGCGGTGATCCGGCGGTATTTATCATTCTGTATCCATCCTTTTTGGTCGGTATAGCCGCCGGAGAGAAAGTAAGAAGTTTTGTCGGTGCTGCCCCGCACGCTCAGTTGGTGGTCGGTGATATAACCCGGGTCGGTCACTTCATCGTACCAACTGTAGTCGGTACCATTGGCAAAGCCTTCCAGGATAGGAGGAAACAGACCGGTGTTGTTGTCAATCGTCCAGTCAGGATTTTCCTGTATATAATCAGGAGCCAGGTAGCCGTTTTCCCAATCCACGTCGCGTACGCCTTTCAGGTAGCCCGTCCGGCCCAGGGGAGTAAGTTCATTGGCCGGCGACTGGGTGCTGTAGTATCCTGAATAATTGATGACAGGCTTCTGCGCTGATTTTCCGCTTTTTGTGGTGATCAGTATGACACCGTTGGCAGCCTGGGCGCCGTAAATGGCTTTGC
>NZ_JBGSXF010000018.1:0-10683 GCF_041751555.1 Persicitalea sp.
AATCGGGCAGCGGATCGGGCGTTTCGCGGCCCGGTTTGATGTCGGTGGTGGCTTCGCTGGAACCAGGCTGGGTGTAGCGGGCGGCTTTTTCAATGCCCATCCCGCCACGCAGGCCCACGAAAGGCTTGTACTCCCCGGCGCGGGCCAGCACTTCGTTTTGCGAGATGGCGATTTCCTGTAGAGCAATGTTCAGTTCCTGGTTGCCGCTGCCGCCGAGGGCGGTGTCTATCAGGGCGGTCAGGTAGGGGTCGGTGAAGTAGTCCCGCCAACTCAGCCGGGCCGAGTTGGTGGAGTCCGAGGCGTTGTAGTAGCTTGCCGGAACTTCCCGGTTGGCCTCCCTGGTCACCAGAGCGGGCGTCTTGCAGGCCGACACGCAGAGGACGACAGCCATCACGGTCAGGCACTTATGGATGAGTTGCTTATTCATGATTGGGACTTAAAGCAGGGAGGGTAAAAGTGTCCACTTGATGCGCCCAGTTTTCAGACAACGGTTCTTCGTCTTCGCCTTTTATCATCTGCCGGCCATCGGCCATGTGGGCAAATATGTAGTACAAGCCGGGAATGATAACTACCCCGAAAATGGTACCGAACAACATGCCGCCTAGGGCCGAGGCGCCGATAGTGCGGTTGCCAATCGCGCCCGCACCCGTAGCGGTAATCAACGGGATCAATCCGGCCACAAAGGCGAACGAGGTCATCAGTATGGGACGGAAACGAACCCTGGCCCCTTCGATGGCGGCTTCCAGAATCGTGGCTCCCTGCTGGCGTTTCTGCACGGCAAATTCCACGATCAACACGGCGTTTTTACCCAAAAGGCCAATCAGCATGATGAGACCGATCTGGGCGTAGATGTTGTTTTCCAGCCCCATTAGTTTTAGCAGCAAGAAAGAACCGAACACCCCGACCGGAAGCGAGAATATTACGGCCATGGGAATTATGAAGCTCTCGTACTGGGCAGCCAACACGAAATAGACGAACACCAGCACGATCAGGAACACGTAGAGCGACTCGTTACCCCGGATAGACTCGTCGTAGGAAAGGCCCTCGAAGGCAATGTCGTACCCTTTGGGCAGGGTCGTGGCGGACACCTCACGGATGGCCTCGATGGCCTCGGCCGTGGTGTAGCCCTTGGCCGGAAGTCCCTGAATGGCGGCCGAATTGTACAGGTTGAAGCGGGTTATTTCATTGGGTCCCTGGCCTTTTTTAAGCTTCATGAACGACGAGTAGGGTACCATTTCTCCTTCCTCATTCTTGACGAACAGCTTCAAAATGTCGGAAGGGAGCCTTCTGTAGGCGGGGTCAGACTGCACATATACCTTGAAAAACTGATTGAATTTGATAAAGCCCTGCTCGTAGGTGCTGCCGATCATGATGTTGAGGTTCTCCATCGCTTTTCCGATGGACACGCCCTTTTGCATGGCCGCATTATTGTCGAATTCCAGTTCGTACTGCGGATAATTGGCGGCAAAAAAGGTGAACAAACCCGTGAGCTCTTTGCGCTTGCCCAGGTTTTCCATGAATTCTTTGTTGATTTTATCGAACTCCTGGTAGTCCGTATCCGTGTTTTTATCCAGCAAGCGCATGGAAAAACCGCCCGACGTGCCAAATCCCGGAATGGCGGGGGGTTCGAAGAATTCGACAACGGCCCCCAGGTTCTTCGACTTCTCCTCCAGTTCCTCCATGATTTCCTTCACGTTCTGGTCGCGCTCCGACCAGGGCTTCAGATTGATCAGGCAGGTGCCGGCGTTGGAACCCCGGCCTTCGGTCATGATCTCGTAACCAGCCAAAGAAGACACACCCTCCACGCCCTTGATTTCTTCACAAATTTTCTGAAGCCGCTGCGACACCTCATTGGTTCTTTCCAGGGTAGAGCCGGGGGGCGTCTGGATAATGGCATAAATGGTGCCCTGATCTTCGTTGGGAATGAAACCGGCCGGCAGGATGGTGTTCTCGTAGAATATGCCCGCGCAGAATGTCAGCAATACGGCGAACGTGACCACGCGTCGGTTGACGATCAGTTTCAACAAGCCCACGTACTTGCCGGTGACTTTTTCAAATCCCCGGTTGAACCCGTCGAGCGACCTGGACAGCAAGTTTGCCTTTTTGGGTTTTCCATGATTATTTTTCAATAGCATGGCGCACAGCACCGGGGTGAGCGTGAGGGCCACCACGGCCGAAATGACAATGGAACTGGCCATGGTGATGGAAAACTGCCGATAGAAAACCCCCACCGGACCCGACATAAACACCAATGGGACAAACACCGCCGTCATGACCAGAGTGATGGCAATGATGGCCCCACCGAGTTCATGAAGCACTTCCAGGGTGGCTCTGTACGGGGAGAGGTTCTTTTCTTCCATCTTGGCGTGCACCCCCTCCACCACGACGATGGCGTTATCCACGACTATGCCGATTGACAGTACCAGGGCGAACAGCGTAATGAGATTGATGGAAAGGCCAAAAAACTGCATGACAAAAAACGCCCCCACCAAAGACACCGGAACCGCGAGAATCGGGATTACGGTGGACCGCCAGTCGCCCAGAAATATGAAAACCACCAAGGCCACCAGGATGAATGCGTCCCGCAGCGTATCGAGCACCTGCTCGATGGAAGTGTCCAGAAACTGCGACACGTCGTAGCTGATTTTATAGTCCACACCCGGAGGGAAGGATTTTTTCATCACCTCGAGTTTGGCTTTCACGTCGGCAATGACATCGTTGGCGTTGGTGCCGTAGTTCTGTTTCAAGACAATGGCCGCCGAAGGGTGGCCGTCGAGGTTGGAATAAATGTCGAAGAATTCACTACCCAGCTCGACGGTGGCGATGTCCCTCAGGTGGATGCTTTCTCCCTCGGAATTGGCCCGGATAATGACGCTTTCGTACTCTTCCGCCTTGTTGTACCGGCCTTTGTAGGTCAGCACGTATTCCAGCGACTGGGCGGCTATGCCAGAGCTTTGGCCAATCCGGCCCGGACGGCCAATGATGCTTTGCTCCCCCAGGGCATCCATGACTTCTTCCACGGAGATGTTATAAGCCCTCATGCGGTCGGGGTTCAGCCAAACCCGCATGGCGTAGCGACGGCTGCCTAGTATCTGGCTCCTGGCCACCCCCCGAGTCCGGTTTATTTCCGGGATCATCTGGACGGTGGCATAGTTGAAGAGGAATTTCTCGTCAATGCTCTTGTCCTTGGAATAGAGGTTGACATACATCAGCATACTGGGCTGGATGGGCGTGATGATAACCCCTTCTCGCTGAACCAGTTCGGGCAAAAGCGGCATGACCTGGTCCACCCGGGTTTTCACCCGGATCACCGCGTCATTGGGGTCGGTGCCGGGTTCAAAAATAATCCGGAGGGTGGCCTCCCCGGCCGAGGTGGCGTCGGTAGCAATGTACCGCATATCTTGCACCCCGTTGATGGCCTGTTCCAGGGTTATCAGCGTGGACTTGACAAGCACGTCGGCACTGGCGCCGGGGTAGGCGATGAAGATGTTGACGGTGGTGGGGGCGATGTCCGGGAACTGGGAGATGGGTAAGCTTCTGATTGCCAAACCACCCACGAAGACAATCATGACCGATATGACAATGGCGAATACGGGTCGGCGTATGAACGAACTGAACATAGTTTCTTGCTTTTTGGGATCGTTGAGTTATTCCGCGTACAAATCCAACTGAGACAGCATCTTGGCTGGTAGCACGAACTTCGGGTGTATCTTTTCGTTTTCGTGCACCAGGCGCAAGCCTTCCAGCAGGATCTTGTCGTCTTTGTTCAGGCCCGACTGAACCGCAAAAATGTGCGGCATTTCGGCGGCGATGGTGATTTCACGCGACTGGATCTTGCTGTCTTTATCCAGGACATACACGTACTTCTTTTCCAGCACTTCAAAAGTGGCTTTCTGCGGGATGAGCAGGGCCTTTTTGAGCGGCACAGTCACTAGCACGTTGCCCGTCTCACCGTGCCTCAGCAATCCTTTGGGGTTGGGGAAAGTGGCCCGGAAGGCTATGTTGCCCGTCTCGTTGTTGAAGTCGGCCTCGATGGTCTCCACTTTGCCGATGTAAGGAAACTTCTGGTTGTTGGCCATCAACAGGTTCACCTGCTTCATGTTGTCCTCGTCGGTGCTGGACTTGTAGTCCAGGTACTCCGCCTCCGGCACGTTGAAATACACCCACATCTGGCTGTTGTCCGACATGGTCGTCAGCAGATCTCCCTCGTCCACCAGGCTGCCCATCCGCACCTGGAAATGGTCCATAATGCCGCTAAAAGGCGCCCTGATTTCGGTGAAGCCCAGGTGGACATCGGCCAGCGAGAGTTCGGCTTTGGCCTTATCCAATTTTGCCTTGGCCATCGCCAGTTCGTTCTTCGACACAATGTTGCTGTCGGCGAGAGCCTTGGTGTTCTGGTATTCTATTTCGGCAAAATTCGCCTCAGCTTTGGCTTTCTGCTGTTCGGCCTGGTAGAGCATCGGCATGATCTGGAACATGAGCTGCCCCTGCTTGACAAACTGCCCCTCGTCCACGTAGATTTTTTGCAAGTACCCTCTTTCCAGCGCCCGCAGTTCGATGTGGCTGATGGCGTGGATTTGACAAACATACTCCTTGGTGACCAGGGTGTCTTTGACCACCGGGCTAGTTACCAAGAACTCCGTTTCTTCTTCTTTCTTTTCTTCGCCCTTTGTGGCACAGCCTGTTTGGAAAAACAAGGCGCACAGGCTCACGAACAGGAGTGTTCTTTTCATGTTTGAATTTCGGTTGTTGTGTTTAAGCTTTTAGATGAGTTGATTTTGTACTCCTGCCCTCCTTATCCAGGAATAGGATTTAAAGAATACGCTGCAAGTAGCCCCCCGCGCCTTAAGCCAGAGTTAAAAGCAGATTAAAATGAGGTTAAAATCAATTCCCCAGGGGTGAGATTTGGGATTATTATAAGATGAAAGGCATAAAAAAAGCCTTCAGCTAAGAAGCTGAAGGCTTTGGTAACGTGGGCCCAGCAGGGTTCGAACGGGGCGGGCCGCCCGGCGTACGCGACCCCGGCGACACCTGCTGATTATGAGAAAAGATGTGGGCCCACCTGGAATCGAACCAGGCACCTACTGATTATGAGTCAGTTGCTCTAACCAAATGAGCTATAGGCCCAACTCTTTACGAGTTTGAAAGGCAAAAATAAAGCTTCGGTTTCGATTCGCCAAGATTTATTTGTTTAATCGTGGAACCGTTGAGTCGTTGAACTGTTTACTTTTGACCTAGACCTATTCAGGACTAAACACAAACCGACCAGTTCCACAAAAATTCGCTTATGCACTTCTTCCTGACTACCGAAATATAACAACATGGACTGCCCCATCAACAACAGCTACACAGTTCCACGATTCAATAATTCCACAATTCCACAATATTTTGAACAAGCGTAAAATCCTCAATGACCCTGTGTACGGCTTCATTACCATTCCGTCGGAATTACTGTTCGACCTCGTGGAGCATCCGTACTTTCAGCGGTTGCGGCGCATCCGGCAGTTGGGCATGGCTGATTTGGTGTATCCTGGGGCGTTGCACACGCGCTTTCACCACGCGTTGGGGGCCACTCACCTGATGGGACTGGCATTAAAGACTTTGCAAGATAAGGGGCACCTGATTTGGGACGCCGAGTGCGAGGCGGCGCAGGTGGCAATTTTGCTGCATGACATCGGTCACGGGCCGTTTTCGCATGTGCTGGAAAAGACACTGTTGACGGGTATTCCGCACGAGGTACTCTCGCTGCTGTTGATGAAGGAGCTCAATCGGCAATTCGACGGGCGCCTCGATCTGGCGATTCAGATGTTCGAGGGAACGTACCCTCGTCCATTTTTCCACCAACTCATTTCCAGTCAACTGGACATGGATCGCATGGACTACCTCAACCGCGACTGCTTTTACACGGGCGTGGCGGAAGGTACCATAGGCGCAAGTCGGCTCATCAAAATGCTGGATGTATATAAGGATGAATTGGTAGTGGAAGAAAAAGGGCTGCTCAGCATCGAGAACTTCCTCAACGCCCGCCGCCTTATGTACTGGCAGGTGTATTTGCATAAAACCTCTCTTTGCGCCGAAGCCATGCTCACACAGGCCATCCGCCGCGCCCGCGACCTCACGGAACAGGGCGCCGACTTATACGCCTCGCCCAATCTCGGCTTTTTCCTGCGCCACCGCTCCACCCTGGCCGATTTTCGGGAACGCCCTGAACTACTGCAAACTTTTGTCCGGCTGGACGACTACGACATGTGGGGGGCCATCAAAGCCTGGGCGCAGGAGAGCGACCCCGTGCTTTCCGCACTATGCCAGCGGCTGCTCGATCGCCGCCTGTTCAAGATCCAGTTGTTGGACGCGCCTCCTTCTGAGGAACTACTAGCAACCCTGCGCAAAGACTTGCGGGCGCAGGGTGTGACCGGCGATCAGTTATCTTATTTTTTGGTAGAAGGCCAAACTACCAACTCGGCTTATGTGACGGGCGAGGACCAGATTCGCATCAAAATGAAGGATGGCCGCGTGATAGACATTGTGGAGGCGTCGGAATTGCCGACCATCCACGCCCTAAGCAAGATTGTCCGCAAGTATTACGTAAGTTGGGCTAAAACCGTATCTTTGCGCCCATAGTCGCACTGCATGGATTTGGGACAGAGTTGCTTAGCACTCTTGCCCTTGATAATGAAGCTCTTTTGCAGCGGTGCCAGTCCAAGTCGTTTTGATTTTCTATGGAGTTTACTGTCGGGCAAATCGCTCAATTATTGAACGGAAAAGTGGTGGGCGATGAAGCCGCCGTCATTCGTTCCGCCGCCAAAATTGAAGAAGGCAAACCCGGTTGTATTTCCTTTCTTGCCAATCTCAAATACGAATCGCATCTCTACGATACCAAGTCGTCAGCGGTGTTAGTAAGCAAGGATTTTGAACCAAAAAAAGAGGTTTCTACTGCCCTAATTTACGTAGAGGATTCCTATTCTGCCTTCACTCAGCTTTTGGAGGAGTACCAGAAATTCACCCAACAAACCAAACGTGGAGTCGAGCAGCCCGCTTATCTGGGCGAGGAAAGTACCGTTGGTAACGATGGCTACCGAGGCGCCTTTTCTTATATCGGAAAAAAGTGCGTGATTGGCGAGCGGGTCATCCTCCACCCTCACGCTCACATCGGCGATAATGTGACGATTGGCGATGACACGGTGATTCATCCCGGCGTCCGCATCTATGACAATGCGGTCATAGGCAGCCACTGCGTTATTTTCGCTAATACCGTCATCGGCAGCGATGGCTTTGGCTTCGCCCCACAGCCCGACGGCACCTACAAAACGATTCCCCAACTTGGCAATGTCGTTATCGAAGACCATGTGAGCATCGGTTCCAACACGACGATCGACTGCGCCACGATGGGTTCGACGATCATCCGCACGGGCGTCAAAATCGACAACTTGGTGCAGATTGCGCACAACGTCGAAATAGGCAGAAACACGGTTATTGCGGCCCAATCGGGCATTTCAGGTTCCAGCAAAATAGGCGAGAATTGCATTATCGCCGGACAAGTCGGCATTGCCGGTCACCTTACCCTGGCCAATGGTACCAAAGTAGGGGCGCAGTCGGGGGTTGGAAAGAACATTAAAAAGGAAGGGCTGTCGCTGAGTGGTTCTCCCGCCTATGAACTGAGTGCCCATTTGCGCGCCCAGGCTCTCGTGCGCAAATTCCCTGAAATAGAAAAACGAATTCAGGATTTGGAAATAAGCAAGGCAGAAGCCCCGAAAACGGGTTCTGCCGATTAACTTCTAACTTGCTTGATACCCGAAAAGCTTACCGAAACGCCGGAACGAGCCTACCGCACAAAGCGTACAGCTTTTACCTACTAAAAATGAACGAAAAACAACAAACCATAAAAAGAGCAGCGTCGGTTTCCGGTGTCGGACTACACACGGGCGTATCGGCCACAATGACGTTCTTACCCGCCCCCGCCAACCACGGCTACAAGTTCCAGCGTGTGGATCTGCCCGACCAGCCTATTGTGGACGCCGATGTGGACAACGTCGTGGACTTGTCGCGCGGCACGACTATCGAGCAAAACGGGGCCCGCATCAACACCGTTGAACACACGTTGGCCGCTTTGGTCGGCCTGCAAATAGACAACGTGTTGATTCAACTCGACGGTCCCGAGCCGCCGATCATGGACGGCAGCGCCATCAAGTTCATCGAAGCGCTGGAAGAAGCGGGCATCGAAGAGCAGAATGCCTACCGAAATTATTTCGAAGTACCCGAGTATGTCCATTATGTCAACGCCGAGAATGACATCGAGATGGCGGCCATGCCGCTGACTGATTACCGTCTCACGGTAATGGTGGACTATAACTCAAAGGTCATCAACAGCCAGCATGCCTCGCTGAACGACATGACGCTTTTTAAGGAAGAAATCGCCCCTTGCCGGACGTTCTGCTTTCTACACGAACTGGAAGCCCTTTACAATCAGAACTTGATCAAAGGCGGCGATCTGACCAACGCCATCGTCATCGTAGATCGGCAGGTGAAAGAAGGCGAACTGGACCACCTCGCCAAACTTCTCGATAAGCCCAAGGTGAGTGTCGATGAGTCGAAGGGAATTTTGAACAATGTGGATTTGCATTTTCCCAACGAAATGGCCCGGCATAAGCTGTTGGATTTAGTGGGCGATCTGGCATTAGTAGGCCGTCCCCTTAAAGCACAGATTCTGGCCGCTCGGCCCGGTCATGCTGCTAACGTAGCTTTGGCCAGAAAAATCAAGAAACTGATGAAAGCCGCTAAGGACGGCATCCCGCAGTACGACCCAAAGAAGGCGCCGATTCTGGACATCAACCAAATCGCCAACCTCCTCCCCCACCGCTACCCGTTTCAGATGATCGACAAGATCATCGCGCTGGACGAAATGAGCGTGGTCGGCACCAAGAACGTGACGATGAACGAGCAGTTTTTCCTGGGTCACTTTCCCGGTAACCCCGTGATGCCCGGCGTGATGCAGCTCGAAGCGATGGCCCAGACGGGCGGCATCCTAGTCCTGAGCACCGTCCCCGACCCCGAAAACTACTGGCCCTACCTGATCGGCATCGACAATTGTCGCTTCCGGCGCAACGTGGTGCCGGGCGACACCGTTATTTTTAAATGCGAATTCACTTCCCCTATGAAGCGGGGCATCGTCAAAATGAGCGGTCGCGGCTACGTGAGCGGACAACTGGTCTGCGAAGCCGACATGATCGCCAGCCTGGTCAAGAAAAAATGATACAACCCCTAGCCTACATCCACTCTGAGTCCAAAATCGCCCGCAATGTGGTCGTCGAGCCGTTCGCCATGATCCATAAGGACGTGGAGATCGGCGAAGGTACTTGGGTGGCCTCCCACGCGGTCATCAACGAGGGAGCACGCATCGGCAAAAACTGCCGCATCTATCCCGGTGCGGTCGTTTCGGCCATTCCCCAGGATTTGAAATATAATAATGAATACACGCTCACTTACGTGGGCGACAACACCACCATCCGCGAGTACGCCACCATCAGCCGCGGCACCGAGGAACACTGGAAAACGGAGGTCGGCAGCGACTGCCTCATCATGGCCTACGCGCATATCGCCCACGACTGCATCATTGGCAATAATTGTATCATTGGCAACAATGTTCAGATGGCCGGCCACGTCCAGGTGGGTGACTGGGCTATCGTCAGCGCGATTAGCGCGGTTCACCAATTTGTCAAGATCGGTCCCCATGCCTTTGTATCGGGCGGATCCTTGGTGCGTAAGGACGTACCACCCTTTACCAAAGCTGCCCGCGAACCAATTTCCTACGCGGGTATCAACTCCGTGGGGTTGCGGCGGCGCGGCTACTCCAATCAGCAAATTGCTGAGATTCAGACGGTTTATCGCTACATCTATATGAAGGGCCTTAACAACTCCGACGCCCTCAATCAAATCGAACTCGAACTACCGCCCTCAGACGAGCGTGACGAAATCGTAAACTTCATTCGCACTTCGGAGCGGGGCATCATGAAGAGTCCGTTGCAGTTTGGGGAGCATCACGAGCACGATTGATTGATTTATTGAGCTTAAAAAGGCTAACTTTGAAAATTGAGCCAAAGTCACCCTACATTTAGATGCGTAGCTTTATGGATATCAATCATTTGGAAACTCTGTTACGTCAGGAAAAAGTATTCGAAGAGTTCGGTATTCAACGTCTAGGTTTGTTCGGATCTTTTGCGCGTGGCGAAAACTACCGCGACATCGATATTCTTCTTGAACAGCACATGGATTACAGGCTACGCGATAGGCTCAAGGCGAAGTTGCAAGACTTGCTCAACGCAAAAGTAGATTTAGTAGCTGAAAAATTCGCCGATCCGATTATCCTCTACCGAGCTCGGCAAGACCTCAAATATGTCACGCAATAAGTCTCAGGATTTGTTACCCCTGTTGGTCATGCTCGAATCGTTGGGCAAGATCGAGGTGTACGCTGACGGATTTTCCGATGCCGATGCTTTTTTCAACGATGGCGACCAAGTTAAGTTCAATGCAAGTCTATTGCTACTTCTTAGAAGCTGTTTGAGTTATTTTTTAATGATAAAAATGAGTTGTTTTTTGTCAGGACAAGGCACCAAATCCGAAATTTGGCAGAGCCAAATGAGGGTTTGGTAACGCAGGATTGGCAAAAAACGGCCATTTTTGGCTTAA
>NZ_JBGSXF010000019.1:0-2486 GCF_041751555.1 Persicitalea sp.
GCGCACGGGCATCAAAGTATCCAGCGTGGCCATTGGCGAGTTGAACCGCGTTCCTTACAAGTCAGAGCCAGTTACCGAGGAGTGGGTCTGGAACAGCGTGGACGCCGCCAGGGCGCTGGGCGTGAACGTGATTTTGCTGGCGTTTTTCGGCAATGGCGAATTGCGCGACGACGCGGCGGGCCAGAAAATGGTGATTGAGCGGCTCAAGAAAGTCGCCCCCCACGCCGAGAAGCAGGGCATCACGCTGGGCATCGAGTCGTACCTCAGCGCACGTGATCACCTGAAAATCATCGACGCCGTGGGTTCCAAGGCCGTAAAAGTCTATTACGACTCCCGCAACTCAGCCGACGCGGGCCACGACATTTATGAAGAAATTCCTTTCCTGGGCAATGACCTGATCTGCGAACTCCACATAAAAGAAAACGGCTTCCGCCTCGGCGAAGGTACCATCGACTGGCCGCGCGTGGCAGCTTTGCTCAAACAAATCGGCTACCAAGGCTGGATGCAGATCGAAGGCGCAACGCCCAAAGGTGCTGACGCCGTCGAAACTTATCAGTACAACCGCCGTTATCTGGAAGGGTTGTTTGATTTTGCGTAGGGCGATCGGCTTGCTGATTTCTTACTTGATAAATTACCCTGAATATGAACAGAAAATTGATTTTGTACATAGCCATGAGCCTTGACGGCTACATTGCCAAGAAAGACGGTAACCTAGATTTCTTGTCTATTGTCGAAACCAAGAATGAAGATTTTGGATATGCTGAG
The DNA here is from genome assembly GCF_041751555.1 of Persicitalea sp. Lineage (NCBI taxonomy): Bacteria > Pseudomonadati > Bacteroidota > Cytophagia > Cytophagales > Spirosomataceae > Persicitalea > Persicitalea sp. The sequence continues at coordinate 766 of NZ_JBGSXF010000019.1, forward strand.
TTTTTACAAACTATTGATACGGTGATCTGGGGGCGCAAGACCTTTGATAAGGTTGTATCGTTTGGCGAGGGTGTTCCCCATAAAGACAAGCAAGTGTTTGTGATTTCCAAGTCAAAAAAAGGAAAATTAGCGCACGCTGAATACTGCAATAATGTAGTTGACCTGGTCAGTTCCCTGAAACAGACGGAAGGAAAAGATATTTACTGTGATGGGGGCGCAGAAATAGTATATGAGCTATTGAAAAACCGTCTTATTGACCGGATAATCGTGAGCGTCATTCCTCATCTGCTTGGTGACGGTATTCGGTTGTTTAGTGAAAACGGTATCGAGCAACAACTCAAATTTAAAAGAAGCATAAGCTACCCTTCGGGGCTAGTTCAACTTTGGTACGAAGCCGTCGGAAACGACATGCCAGAAACCCAATAAATAAGTACAAACAGTCTGCCGAATATGCACAAGATGAAACCTAAATACTCTACCCGCTATGCCACCCTCACGCTCGGCATCGCCCTGCTTGTCTCCCTCTCGGCGGTCAGCCTATGGACGCCCACGGACGAGAACTCGCGCCTTTACGTCCCCGATGACCTCGAGGCCACGCTCTGGGCCGAGGCCCCGATGTTCTACAACCCCACCAACATGGACATCGACGCCCGCGGACGGGTCTGGATCACCGAAGCGGTCAACTATCGCAGCTTCAAAACCGAACCGGACGAGCGCCTTTCGCACCTGCAAAAGGGCGATCGTGTGATGATCCTCGAAGACCGCGATGGCGACGGCAAGGCGGAATCCTCCAAGGTGTATGTGCAGGACACGCTACTCACTGCCCCGCTCGGCATTGCTGTGATCGACAACAAAGTCATCGTTTCCTGTGCTCCCAACCTCATTATTTATACTGATACCGACGGCGATGACAAGCCCGATGAGCGCGAGGTGTTCTTGACGGGCTTCGGCGGTTTCGACCATGATCACTCGTTGCACTCGATGGTGACCGGGCCGGATGGGCGATGGTACTTCAACACCGGCAACGCCGGGCCGCACGTCGTGACCGACAAAAGCGGCTGGACGCTCAACAGCGGCACGATGTACAACGGTGGCACACCTTACAACAACAGCAATACGGGCAACCGCAAGTCGGACGACGGCCGCGTGTGGGTCGGCGGGCTGGCTTTGCGCATCAATCCCGACGGAACGGGGCTGAAAGTGCTGGGTCATAACTTCCGCAACAGCTACGAGGTCTGCCTCGACAGCTACGGTAACATGTGGCAGAACGACAACGACGATCAGGTAGTTACCTGTCGCGTCTCGTTCCTGCCCGAGAATGGCAACGCCGGGTACTTTGCCGCCGATGGCACGCGCTTCTGGCAGGCTGATCGCCGTCCGGGTCAGTCGATGTTCGAAGCGCACTGGCACCAGGACGACCCGGGCGTGATGCCTGCCGGGGACAACAGCGGCGCGGGTTCGCCGACGGGTATCGTCTTCTATGAAGGCGACGAAATGGGTGAAAAATACCGAGGTACTTTGCTCAGTTGCGAGGCGGGCCGCAACGTAGTTTTTGCCTATCAGCCCGAGAAAACGGGCGCAGGTTTTTCCTTGCAAAGAAAAGACCTCATTAGCTCCTTCCCACAAGCCTCCGAGCGCTACGAGTGGTTCGAAACCGACACCGACACCCGCAAGTGGTTCCGCCCGTCGGACGTAGCCGTTGGCCCCGACGGTGCCTGGTA
>NZ_JBGSXF010000020.1:0-4797 GCF_041751555.1 Persicitalea sp.
GAACCGGCTCCAAAACCGCCTCGATCTGCTCCACGCCGATGCTACCACCGGACAAGTACGCACCATCCTGACCGAAGAGGCCGAAACCTACGTTGACCTGATTTTCACCGACGACCTCACCTACCTCGACAACGGCGAGGAGTTCATCTTTTCCAGCGAGCGCAGCGGCTACAAGCACCTGTACCTCTACGATATGGACGGCACTCTCGACCGCCAACTCACCTCCGGCGGCTGGGAAGTGGCCGAATTCCTGGGCATCGACGAACCCAACAACCTGGTTTACTACACCTCCACCGACGTCTCGCCACTCGAACGGCACCTCTACCGTCAGGACATCGCCGCGCCCAAGCGCCGCCGCAAGCGGTACCAGGCTCCGGCTCCGGTGCGGCTTTCCGACAAGCGCGGCATTAACCGCATTCTGCTGAGTCCTGATTTTGAGTATTATCTGGAATACAACAGTTCGGTGCAGGCCGTGCCGACCGTGACGTTGCGCAAGGCCCCCACAGCGGCAGTAGTGCGGACGCTGGAAACGAATCAGGAGCTATTCCAGAAACTCGCGGAATACCGCACCGTGAAGCCGGAATTCTTCCAGTTCACGACTTCCGAAAGCGTGACGCTGAACGGCTGGATGATCAAGCCCGCCAACCTCGACCCGGCCAATAAGTACCCCGTGCTGATGTTCGTGTACGGCGGACCGGGTTCGCAGACGGTCGTGGACAGTTGGGAAAGCCGCGATTTCCTCTGGCACCAAACCCTGGCCGATAAGGGCTACATCGTCGTGTCCATCGACAACCGGGGCACCGGGGCGCGGGGCAAGGCGTTCCGCACGGTCACCTACGCCCAACTCGGCAAACTCGAAACGCAGGACCAAATCGAGGGCGCGAAGTACCTCGGCACGCTGCCCTACGTGGACAAGGACCGCATCGGCATCTGGGGGTGGAGCTACGGCGGCTACATGGCCTCACTCTGCATGACCGTCGGGGCCGACTACTTTAAGGCAGGCATCGCCGTGGCCCCCGTCACGACCTGGCGCTTCTACGACAGCATCTACACCGAGCGTTACCTGAAACGCCCGCAGGATAATCCCGATGGCTACGATGACAACTCCCCACTTACCCACGCAGCCAAACTCAAAGGCCCTTTCCTCCTCATCCACGGCACGGGCGACGACAACGTACATTTCCAGAACTCAATTGAGTTTGTGAACGCGCTGGTAGAAGAGAATCGGGAGTTTGAAACCTTCTATTATCCTAACCGCGCCCACGCCTTACGCGGCGGGAATACGCGCTATCATTTGTACCGAATGATGACGAAGTTTTTGGAGGAGAATTTGTAGATTTGGGAGAGTTGCTCTTCCGAAATCGAAAGCGTTGTGTTCTAAACTATGCCCAAAATCGCCGTTTACGATTATCTGACCTTTTTCGTGGTGATGTTCGACATCTTGAACGAGCCTCCACATTTGCACGTTTATTCGAGCAAAAGCCATAGTCAGAACTCAGCCAAGATCTGGATTAAATCCGGCGATTTTGCTACTTTGGGGAAATTATCTGGTAAAGATCAAACCCTTGTGAAAAAGCTGGTTGACCAAAACCGTGAAGAATTACTTGATGTCTGGAATGACATCCTGATGGGTAAAAAACGTAAACCAATTAAGTTTAAACTAAAATGAATCAACTGCAAGCCATGACCGCGTCGCCTGAAAGCTACGTAGGTCATAAACCAGTAATCAAAAGGGTAGATTTCTCAATGCGAGGCCATATTTCGATTTACCTGCAAGACGGCCGTATTGTAATCGCTCCGCTTAGCAAATTTCCATCTATTAAAAAAATGAGTCTCGAGCAGCGGCAGAAATATGGCCTAGCGGATGGGAATACGATTATCTTTCACCATTGCGATGAAGTGTACCACTTGCAGGATTTTCTTGGGTTGCCGGAGGATTATGTTCATTCGTAATGACTGCTTTGGTTCTCTGTGTGAGAAAGTAGAAACGCGTAGTCGCGGATCGCGTTACAAACGCGAGGCGATTCAACGCCCGATCGCAGATCGGGGTTAGCTGGCGGTTCTCTGTGTGAGAAAGTAGAAACGCGTAGTCGCGGATCGCGTTACAAACGCGAGGCGATTCAACGCCCGATCGCAGATCGGGGTTAGCTGGCGGTTAAATTCCTCAAGCGTGGTGTTTTATACTCACGATTCCTGCTGTATTTCAGCATCTTATTAACCTCTAAATGTCCCTAATTCAGACTTATATATATATTTCAAGCCTTTTTCGGGCACTTGGAACAATCTTATCAATTATATATATAAAAATTGTTTGCCGCCTTTGTTGCATTCAATCATTTCTTCTCACCCTTACAACATAATACTATGGAAGTATTCAGCATAGATCAACTCACTAATCTGGTATCCAGCAAAATTCAGCGTAGTATAAGTATATTCTCGCCTACCAGTAAGCAATCTACCACGAACTACCAGGAAGATAAGATCCAGTTTAAAAATCAGCTTCAGATCGCCCGGCAGCAACTGGCCCAGGAATACGGGATGGATGAAACCGAAGTGAATCAGTACCTGAAACCCGGGTTTGATCTGCTGGATAACAATAATTTCTGGCAGCACACTTCTGATATGCTGGCTTTCTTTCTGACACCCGAAGACAGTACTATATTCAAAGTCCCGCTAAAAATAGATGAGCCTATTCTGTATGTTGGTAAGGGACTTATGCTACGTCCTTTGCTTCCTTTACTCAATAAAAACGGACGATTCTATATACTTAATATTGACCTGGATAGTGTACGGTTATACGAAGCAACGGCATTTACTCTAAAAGAAGTAGAGCTTTGGGATGATGTGCCCACTACCAAGGAAGATTACATGATCTACTTCAATGAAATCGAACGGGAGGATGGAGTACAGCGCCGATTAGGAACCAGCCAGCCCGCCGATGGCGGTGTGTTCCACGGTCAGGGGGCCGATGAGCAGGACAAAGAACATACCCGCCAATGGTTTTATACCCTGAGCCGTGAACTGGACGATAAATTCAAGCAGGACCTGTTACCTGTGGTGCTGGCCGGGGTGGATTACCTGATTCCCTTGTACCGTACAACCATAAACTACAATAAGTATGTAGAAGAATACATAACGGGAAATTTTGACAATAAGAACGATCCGCAGGCTCAGGGACTTTATAAGCAAGCGCTGGCTATCATGCAACCCAAGTTTAAGCAGCAGGAAACAGAGGCCATAGAACAGTATCATAACCTCAAAGCCGGTGACTTTGCTGCTTCTGATACCAAAAAAATACTTTTGGCGGCCCTGACAGGTCAGGTAGAAACGCTGTTCCTGCGTAAGGACGCCAAAGTATGGGGTAACTATGACGCGGAGAATTATAAAGTACAAATACAAAAGGAATCCTCACCGGAAAATACCGATCTGCTAACAGAAGCGGCCGTACAGACGATCCTGATGAAAGGCAAAGTATATATGTATGATGCCGAACAAATGCCGGAACAGGATTCTGTCGTAGCTGCTGTTTTTAGAAACCCGGTTGTCGTGTAAGATAAGTTAGAATAGGTCATTACTAAAAAATCGGGAAGAGTCAGCTCTTCCCGATTTTTTAATTTAGGTACCTCGTTGAGGTACTTATACCGCGCCTTCCACTACTTTCTCCCCCGCTAACCCCGATTTGCAATCGGGCGTTGTATCACCCCTGCTAACCCCGATTTGCAATCGGGCGTTGTATCTCCTCGCGTTTGCAACGCGATCCATCAAATAGGCTTCGTACTCGCCGAATACGTAAGAAGTATATTTGATCCTTACATTGACAATCAGCCCAATAAGGTCTAAATTTGGACAAACAAAACCCCAGAAACTCATGGAAGACCTAATCATTCCCGCAAAAACCTTGGAGCAGCTAAAAACCTCGCCTTCCGAATTGCTGATAGAGATTGCCGTACACCTGTACGATACAGAAAAGCTTTCAATGGGGCAGGCTAAAAAACTGGCGGGCCTTACGCAAATTGATTTCCAGAAAGAGTTGGCCAAGCGAAATGTCTGCATCAAATATGACATTGAGGATTTCGAGACTGATTTGAAGAATCTTAGTTTTTTGGATTAGTATGCTGGTAATCAGCGATACCTCTACCGTAACCAATCTAATCCAGATCGGCAAACTCGACCTGCTTGAAAAACTCTTTGGCGAAGTTCTCATCCCGCAGAAAGTCTATGAGGAACTTTCAGATTACGAAAATCAAAAAGTTCAGCTCGATTCTTGCGATTGGATTTTGGTCAAAACTGTCTCGGATCGTAGAGCAGTAGCAGAATTGAGGGAAATACTGGATGCGGGAGAAGCCGAAGCTATCATTCTGGCGCAGGAATCAAAGGCGGATTTTCTGATTATTGACGAACGAAAAGGAAGGAAAGTAGCAGAAGAACGAGGTTTGAGAATAGTTGGGCTTCTGGGTGTCCTGACAAGGGCGAAGAAAGCTGGACATATCTCACGCCTCAAACCGTTGCTAGACATTCTCATTGAGGACATCGGTTTCAGAATCAGCCGGAACCTATACGACCGGATTTTAAGAAATGTGGGAGAATAGTACAAGAATCCTTCACCCTGGGTAGTACCCCACAGCCAAACAGCCCTAACCGTCGAAATTATTTTTTACCAAAAAAGCCAAACCAATTAAAGAAATACGGAACCGGATTGAGCTAAATCCAGAAATATTGGCTGGAAAACCGATAATAAAAGGTACTCGATTGTCTGTTCAATTCATCGTGGGACTGCTTGCCCACGGAGAAACGCCG